>CAYJDK010000013.1:2432-8660 GCA_964368905.1 uncultured Bacteroides sp. | reverse complement strand
CTTATAGCCAAAGGCTAATTTTTGTTTAAAAAGCACTGTAAATTACTTTTACTTTACACATAAAAAAACATTTTTTAAAAAACAAACTTAAACAGATAAAATTACGTATATTCGTGATTTTATCTGTTTTTTATTAAACAAAATGCTAATAAAGCTTACTGTATGCATCGTAATTATTTTGAATTTTGTTAACATAATTACTCATTTGATCATAAGGAAACACCGATAATGTTTCACCGTTTTCACTATACTTCTCGTCTTCTAAAAGGCTATCAACAAGGCCAACACCGCTATGGTATGCCGCAGCGGCTGTTTTTAAGTCTTCGTCATACCTTTCAAGGCAATAAGCCATTAAATACGTTCCAAACCTAATATTTAATTCAGGCTCAAACAAATCATCAAACGTTACATCTTCATTTGCCGCTATTTTAGACTTTATCCACGCAAACGTTTCATTTGTAATTTGCATTAGACCTCTGGCATTTGCACTGCTCACAGCATTTTCATCAAAACCGCTTTCTGTTTTAATAATTGTATATATAATGTTTTCTTCAACGCCAAATTCTTTTGCATATACACTTACAAATTCGCTGTATTCTTTTGGGTACATGCTTTCTTCAATGCGCCCTACCGACATTTGCAATACAATAAACAAAATTAATATGCATTGCAATACAAGTAAAACTATAAGTGCTATTTTTTTATTTTTCATACGTCCCCTTTTTGGAGTTTTATTAAACCTTTATTTTGTAGAATGTAAATTTTAACGACTAATAAAGCGAAAAGATAGGCAAGGCAAAAACTCGCATAAACAATATCTATCACTATTCTTCATTTGTACATTCTGTTAACATGTCAAGTGCATTTTTTGAAAGCATAGTACTGCCTGTTATTCCTGCTAATGTAAGTGCATAAACCGCTTGCCCGTACTGTATAAATTTTTCCTTTACAAGTTGTGCACTATGCAAGTCCGGCATCAATACTTTTAACCTAAAAATCTCATCGCCTCTGTCTTGTATAAAACAATGCACGTTATAACAATTATTGGGCAGCTTTTCAATGTCTACTTTGTGTATGGCACTATTGCTTGCAAAACGTTGCACTCTTATTGCAGCACGAAGGCCGGTTTGCCTTACTGTTAATGGTACATCATCACTTAATTCATTTGCAATGTTTTCCCCTTGTGGCAAAAGTGCAAACCTGCCATTTACATTTTCTATAAAATTATTCTCACACAAATTATGTAATATGCTTGTTAAATCAAAATAATTTACAAGCTCTTCACCAAGCAGTGCATTTTGTATTTCTTGCTCTGAAAGAGGTGTTGGCACACTTTTAATTAAGTAACAAAGCATTATTCTTATATGTTGGGCACTGTTTAATCCTCCGGGCTTAACTCCGCTTGTAAAAGCGTCTAACACTATTTTTTACCTCACATTAAATATTAAAAAATTTTACTTTAATTAATTATAAAAATCTTTCATGGTATTATTATATAAGCAAGTGTATTTTTAGTCAAATATACTTTTAATATTTTTAAAACAATTAGGTGTGGAATACTCCCATATATCTATATGCCCACTCGTTTTTGTAAAATTTTTGTAAACAGGTATTTTGCAATCTACCGTATTAAGTATTGCAAGTTTTATTTTCATTTTTTCAGGTTGTATGCTTTTAATAAAAACACTTACAGTTTGCCCACATTCAACGTCTTGGCATGTTTCCGCAAGGCCTGCAAGATTTGGTGCAAGTTCTACAAACACTCCATAACTTTCTATACTTCGCACTACGCCCAGCACAGTTTGGCCTTCTGTAAATTGTTTTGCGTTTTCAAGCCAAGTTCCAAAAAGCTCTTTTGTGCTTAAAACTATTCGGTTTTTTTCATCTCTGCTTTTTACAACGCAGTAAATTTGCTGGCCTTGTGTAAATCTATCTTTTGGTGTATTAATGCGCGATACCGACATGCAATCTATTGGTAACAATGCTATTATGCCGCAACCTATGTCACAAAAAGCTCCAAAATTTTCTATATGCGTTATGCGTGCAAAAATAATATCTCCCGGCAGTAGTTTGTTTATATAATTTTCCATGCATATTTGTTGAGCCTTTTTTCTTGATAAAATTACTGTATCATTAACAATTTTATCAACTACAAAACATGTACGCATGCCTACTCTTGATAAAACAGCAATATCTCTTATATCGCCGCTTTCAATTTGCGGTGCAAACTCACTGTAAGGTATTGTTGCTTCTATTGCTCCTAGCTTAAAATGCAAGTTCTTTTCACTGTCGCAAATTAATGCCCTACTTTCAATTATGTCGCTTTGTTGCATTGCGCTTATAATTTCAGGCATGCTTAATGGTGCAAGTGGATTTTTTGTACTTTCTGGGTAAAATTTCATGGTTACTCATCCTTTTTTCTGTTATTATAATTTTTGTACGCATTAATACTTTTATTTTCATGTTAAACTATATGCACCTTTACCGTAATTCTTGCAATAAAGCTGTAATTGTTATATAATATCCAATGTATACTTTGTGTTTTTTAAGCTTTTTACCTTAAAAATAATACAGTGTTTATGCAAATTACACGTATATAAAAGCAAATATAATTATGCATTTATTATATTTATGTTTTAGCTACACAATTTATGTAAATTTTTAAATACAATTCACCTTTAATAAATATAAATATGAAACGGGGCTTTTTATGCAAGTAAATGTGGGAGACGTGTTAATAACAAAAAAAAACCACCCTTGTGGCGGCAATGAATTTTGCGTTATGCGTGTTGGTGCAGATTTTAAAATTAAATGCACAAAATGCGGGCACGAAATAATGCTGGCAAGAAGCAAAATAGAAAAAAACATAAAAAAAATTAAACCAACAGAAAAAGATATTTAGTTTTTTACAAAATTAAAATAATTAATAAATACAAAAATAGAAAGTAAGGATACACAATGCTTGATAAATTAAAAGCGGTAAAAGACAGGTACGACGAAATTAACAACAAACTACAAGACCCTACTGTTGTTACTAATGCAGAGCTTTACCGCACATTGATGAAAGATTATAAGAACTTAACACCACTTGTAGAAACGTATGATAAATATACGGCAGCAAAACAAGCTTTTGATGAAGCACAATCGCTGTTACAAGAAAGTGGCATTGATGCAGAGCTAAAAGAGCTTGCACAAGCAGAATACGATGAAAACAAGCAAGCAATTGAGCAACTAACGCAAGAGCTAAAGGTGCTGCTTATACCAAAAGATGAAAACGATGATAAAAGCGTTATTATTGAAATACGTGGCGGCGCCGGTGGCGAAGAAGCCGCACTTTTCGCAAACAGCTTGTACCGCATGTATAGCATGTACTCAAGCGCAAAAGGTTGGAAAACAGAACTTATTAACATTAACGAAACAGAACTTGGCGGTATAAAAGAAGTTAGTTTTTCAATTGAAGGCGAGGGCGCTTACAGCCGCATGAAATTTGAAAGCGGCGTGCACAGAGTACAGCGTGTTCCCGAAACAGAAACGCAAGGCAGGGTGCATACGTCAACAGTTACGGTTGCCGTTATGCCTCAGGCAGAAGAAGTAGAAGTTAACATTAACCCTGCAGATTTGAAAATAGATACATTTAGAGCATCGGGAGCAGGCGGGCAGCACATAAACAAAACTTCGTCTGCAATACGTATAACACACTTGCCAACGGGCATGGTAGTAGAATGTCAAGACGAACGTAGCCAGCTTAAAAACAAAGAAAAAGCTTTAAAAGTTTTAAGAAGCAGAATGCTCCAACAAGAACAAGAAAAATACGATAATGAGCTAGCACAAAAACGTAAAAGTCAAGTTGGAACGGGAGACCGCTCTGAACGCATACGCACATACAATTACCCACAAGGTAGGTTAACAGACCATAGAATTGGCCTTACACTTTATAAACTTGACTATATTTTAAACGGAGACATTGATGAAGTTATTGATGCACTTGTTACGGCAGACAGGGCTGAAAAACTTAAAGAGGCTTCGGAGGATGTCTGATTTTGAGCAATTATTATAAAACAAAAATTTTACAGCCATGTGAAAGTACAACACAAATTGCGGCTAATCTTTTAAAAAAAGGCGAGCTTGTTGCAATTCCTACTGAAACTGTGTATGGCCTTGCCGCAAATGCACTTAGCAACGAGGCTGTTAAAAAAATTTTTACAGCCAAAAATAGGCCACAAGACAACCCACTCATATCTCACATTAGCAGTATTGAAATGATGGATTTTTTGTGCGACGAAATACCGGAAAGTGCGCTTAAGCTTGCAAAGGCATTTTGGCCTGGGCCACTTACTGTTATAGTTAAGCGCGGCGGCAAAGTGTGCAATACTGTTTGTGCAGGCCTTAATACCGTTGCCGTAAGAATGCCTAACCACCCTGTTGCACTAGACATTATTAGCGCGGCAGGCCTGCCTCTTGCGGCTCCGTCTGCAAATTTATCCGGTAGCCCCAGCCCCACAACCGCAAACCATGTTTTTAACGATATGAACGGTAAAATTAATTTAATTGTAAACGGCGAACAATGTGAGGTTGGCTTAGAGTCAAGCGTTATTTCTCTAATTGACAAAACACCTATTATTCTTAGGCCCGGTTTTATAACAAAAGAGCAAATTGAGTATGTGCTTAACCAAGAGGTAATCATGTCTGACTCTGCCATGTGTGAAAATTTAGGCAATGAAAAAGTATTGTCCCCGGGAATGAAATATAGGCACTATTCTCCTAAGGCAAATGTTACTATTATAAATGCATCAACACAAAATTTTTGCGATTATGTAAATAATAAGGCAAAAGCAAAAAACAATATAGCGGCACTGTGTTTTGACGGCGAAGAGCATAAGCTAGACTGCTATGCCATTGTTATTGGTAAAAAAGACGATCAAAACCAACTTGCAAAAAATTTATTTTCTGCACTTAGAGAGCTTGATGAAAAAAACATTAAAACCGCATATGCACATTGCCCTAACATCGAGGGAGTTGGCATTGCGGTTTATAACAGAATGTTGCGTGCGGCTGCATTTAAAGTGGTGAATTTGAATGACTGATAAATTAAAAAACGAAAACATAAAGGTTATTGCAATAACCGGGCGTTCCGGTAGCGGAAAAAGCACTGTATCTGATTATTTTGCAAAGCATGACCAAATTGTATTAAACGCAGACGAAGCCGCAAAAAAAGCAGTTGAAAAAGGCAGTGAATGTTTAAAAAAGCTTGCAGCTATTTTTGGCAACGATATAATTTTACAAGACGGTAACCTTAACAAAAGTTTGCTTGCATCGCGTGCATTTAAAACATCGCAACAAGCAAAACTTCTTACAGATACAACTCACCCTTATATAGTTAACATTTTAAAACAAGGCATAAACTCGGCAAAAAAAAGTGGCAAAAAAGTTGTTTTTGTTGACGGCGCTGTTATTATAGGCGGCATGTTTGAACAATATTGTGACGAATTTATAGTTGTTACCTCTTTGCAAGAACAGGCAATAAACAGGATAATACTGCGTGATAATATTGACAGACAGCAGGCCGAAAGGCGGCTTGCCGCACAAAAAACACAAGAAGAAATGTTGCAAAAGGCAACATATGTTATAGAAAACAATAATAATATGCATGAGCTTTTAAAAAGTGCAAAAAATGTTTTAAACAAAATTATTTAATTTTATTTACTGCAAAATAAAAAGCAGATGTCACGCCTTCTTATTAACGGCGTAACATCTGCTTTAATTATTTGCGCGTGTTTTTTAATATTAGCATTACTTTTCCTTGCGGTGCTTTACAAAGTGGGCATTGAGTCCATGCTTGCGTTAATGTGTCTTCGTGCCCACAAACGGCACATTTCCACTTAACAGGTTTTTCACGTTTGTACATTGTTCCGCTTTCAAGTTGCGTTAAAATGTCTTTAAAAAGCAGTTTGTGGCAATGCTCCACTTTAGATACCATCATAAAAAGTTGTTCCGCCTCTTTAAAGCCCTCTTCGTTTGCAACTTTTGCAAACTTTTTGTAAAGCCCTACTTCGTTTGTTTCGTTTTGAATGGCAAAAGTAAAATTCTGCTCAAAATCCCACTTTTCTTTAAATGGATATTTTGCATTTATTAACACATCATCAAGTGTTTTTTTATCGGCGCTTTGCATTAATGTATAATACATTCTTGCATGGTTAAACTCGTTTTTCTCAACTGTGTTAATAACAT
>CAYJDK010000013.1:0-2422 GCA_964368905.1 uncultured Bacteroides sp. | reverse complement strand
CAAAGCCCTTTTTGCCTTGCCGCATATTCTAAAAACTGATAACGAACCCTAGCCTGGCACTCACCGGCCCAAGCCCTTGCCAAATTTTCAAATGTTTTGCTGTTTTTTAAATTTTTCATAATAATAACGCTCCTGTTAATTTTAATTATATATTTACCAAAAGCAATTTTATTATTCATAAAATCTATATTTTATTTTAATACGGCACCCTCGTTTGCTCCGCTAACAACTTTTGCATATCTTGCAAGCCAACCTGTCATATGTTTTTGCGGTGGTGCAACAAAATCTTTTTCACGCTTATTAAGTTCTTCTTCGCTAACTAAAACATTAATTTTAGAAGCCGGTATATCTATTTCTATAACATCATCCTCATTAATAAGTGCAATTGGCCCGCCTTGTGCCGCCTCCGGCGCTACGTGCCCTATAGACGCACCCCTACTTGCACCCGAGAATCTACCGTCTGTTATAAGTGCAACACTTTTATCTAGTCCCATTCCTGCAAGTGCACTTGTTGGGTTTAGCATTTCACGCATTCCCGGCCCACCTTTTGGCCCCTCATACCTAATAACTACTACGTCACCCTCGTTTATTTTTCCGTCATATATAGCACTTATTGCTGTTTCTTCACTGTCAAACACTCTTGCAGGCCCACTGTGACAAAGCATTTCTTGTGCAACTGCACTGCGCTTAACAACGCAACCAAGCGGTGCAATATTACCCCATAATATAGCTATTCCGCCTGTTTCGCTAAATGGGTTATTTGTTGGGCGTATACTATTTTCGTCCATGTTTTTAACATGCTTAATGTTTTCTTCAACAGTTTTGCATGTAACTGTTTTTATGTCTGTGTGTAATAAGCCGCGCTGTGCCAGTTGCGCCATTACGGCTTGCACTCCGCCTGCAGCGTTTAAATCCTCCATAAATGTATCGCCCGCAGGTGCTAAATGGCAATAATTTGGTGTTTTTGCGCTAATATCGTTTATTGTTTCAAGGCTAATATTCACGCCTGCCTCGTTTGCAATTGCAAGCAAATGTAACACGCTGTTTGAACTACAGCCAAGCGCCATATCTGTTGAAAGTGCATTTTCAAACGCTTTTTGTGTTAATATATCTCTTGGACAAATATTTTGCTCTACAAGCTGCATAATTTGTTTGCCTGCTTTTTTTGCTAGCATTATACGCCCTGCATTAACTGCCGGTATTGTTCCATTGCCCGGCAAAGCTATGCCCACTGCCTCACAAAGGCAGTTCATGCTATTTGCGGTAAACATGCCGCTGCAACTTCCGCAACCCGGGCATGTGTTTTTTGTATATTCTTGCAAAACATCGTCGTCTATCATTCCGGCTTTAAAGCTTCCCACTGCCTCAAACATTTGAGAAAGGCTAACTCTGCGTCCGCCTTGTTTTCCTGCCATCATTGGCCCACCGCTAATTACAATAGACGGTATATTTATGCGTGCGGCACCCATTACCATGCCCGGCACAATTTTATCACAATTAGGCACAAGTACAAGCCCGTCAAGCGCGTGCGCCAATGCCATTGTTTCAACACTATCTGCTATAAGCTCCCTGCTTGGTAAAGAATACTTCATTCCGGCATGGCCCATGGCTATACCGTCACATACTCCAATTGCCGGTATTAAAATTGGTGTTCCTCCTGCGGCATATATACCGGCTTTTACAGCGTCTGATATTTTATCTAAATGTGTATGCCCCGGCACTATTTCGCTGTGTGCACTTATTACACCTATTAATGGTTTATCTAATTCATCGTCTGTAAATCCCATTGCGTAAAATAAACTCCTGTTCGGAGAACGCTCTGCCCCTTGTGTTACATTTTTACTGTATTTTTTCATGTAGCAACCCCCTTATTGCGTAAGTATACCATAAAAAAAACCGGCATTGCAACATGATAAGAAAAATATTATAATATATTTAAAATTGCAACATAATTTGTTGCATAGCGCAAAAAATATGCAAGTGTTTTATTATACATAATATTTTAAATAAATTATATTGTTTTAATGCGTAATATTTGGTATTATTAAGTAAATAATAATTGCTTAAACGAAACGGAGAAATTTATGAACATACTTGTTGTTGGCACAGGGAGAGTTGGCATACGTTTAATAGGTGCGCTTGAGCACTTAGGGCATGACATTGCCGTTATTGAAGAAGACCCTGTTTTATTAAACAGTTTAAATTCCATGAGCAGGCCTTTTCAGGGAACGGCTGTTAGGGGTGTGCCAATTGATGTTGATATCTTACGTGCCGCAGGCATTGAGGCGTGCGACGCAGTTGCCGCTGTTACAAAAGACGATAACATTAACATTATGGTTGCACAAATGGCAAAAGAAGTTTTTGGTGTTAAAAATGTTATAGCACGTGTAGCAGACCCTACTGCAAAAAAAATATACAGCGA
>CAYJDK010000012.1:17147-19841 GCA_964368905.1 uncultured Bacteroides sp. | reverse complement strand
CGTTTTTTTAGGAATTTCAACTTCAGGTAATGCAGAAAACGTAGCAATGGCTTGTGTTGTTGCAAGGGCAAAAGGAATAAAAATTATTGCACTTACAGGTGCAAATGCAAATAAACTTGAAGATTTATCTGATATAAAAATTAAAGTTCCTGCAACAGAAACTTTTGAAATTCAAGAGTATCATTTGCCTATATACCATTGTATTTGTTTAATGCTTGAAGAACATTTTTTTGAATGTTAGAAATTTTTCGTGTTTTTATATATAATAGGAGATTTAATATATGAGTGTATACATTAAAAATGATTCAATTATGCGCAAAGAAATTTTAGAGCAACCTGAATTACTTTTAAAAAGTTATGATATAAACAAAGAAATTATTTTAAAAATTTCTAGTATAATAAAAGAGTATAAGCCTAAATTTATTTATTTTGCAGCAAGAGGCTCTAGCGAGCATGCTTGCTATTTAGCACAATATATTGCAGAAATTTATGGCGGAATACCGGCTAAAATTATTAACCCATCTGTAATTACACTTTATAACAGCAATTTAGATATGAGTAATTCTGTAACAATAGGTGTGTCACAATCAGGTGGTGCTAAAGACGTTGCATTAGTTTTAGAACATGCAAAAAAACAAGGCGCCGTAACAATTGCAATTACTAACGAGCAAGGCGTTGTAAATAATGCAGCAGAGCATAATATTTTGCTTAATATTGGTAAAGAAGTTGCGCTGCCTGCTACAAAATCTTACATGACACAGGCGTATTTATTAAGCACAATTATTGGCAATATGATAGATAATGATAAAGTTAAAAAAAGTATTGACAACATACCAAATACTATAAAAATGGCTTTAGAAAATGAAAAACAAATAAGTGAAATTGTTAACTATTATAGAAACTCAAAGTCTATATTTATATTGTCACGTGGTTTAACACATGCAGCTATGAAAGAGGCAGAACTTAAAGTTATTGAAACTGCAAATGTAGACGCAAGAGCATATGCCGCCAGCGACTATACACATGGACCATTTTCTATTACAAATGCAAAGAGTTCTTACTTTTTTGTAATGGTAGATGAAACTACGAATGAATTTACATTATCTTTGTATAAAGACATGATTAAAAACAATATTTTTGCTACTGTAATTACTAATAAAGAAGATATTGCAAAGCAATTTCCGTTAAGTATATTATTAAAACCTGTTTGTGAGGGAATTGAAGGTGCCTTTGCAAGCGTTGCTGTAATGCAAATGTTCTCGTGCTATTTGGCGCTGTATTTAGGAACTAATCCGGATGTTCCTTTTGGTGTTAGTAAAAGTGTAGTAACAGTATAATTTACGGGTGATAATTTTGGATAATATTAAATATACAATTGGCATAGACATAGGCGGAACAAAGGCGAGTATTGGAATAATTACCGAAGACGGAATTGTTAAAGATTTAGTAAAAATACAAACAAAGGCAGGCAATTGCGAGCAAACATGCTAAGAAATTTGTACAGAGATTAATAATCTTTTATTACGTAATTGTTTACAATTAAATGATATTTGTAGCATTGGAGTAGGGGTGCCCGGCACTGTAGATAATTTTAATAATATTGCTGTTTTGTGCCCTAACCTTAAATGGACAGACGAACAAATTGGAAGTTATTTTAAAAAACATGGTGGATTTGATATTATTTTAGCTCAAGACACTCATGCAGGTGCAGTTGCAGAATTAATACTAGGCTATGGAAAAAGCATATCTAACTTTATATGTGTTGCCATTGGCACCGGTGTATCATGTGGCATAATAGTTAACGGTAAATTGTTGCGTGGTTTTTACGGTACTGCGGGTGAACTTGGTGACATGGTTATGGTGCCAAATGGCATTCAATGCAACTGTGGAAACAAAGGTTGCCTTGAAAGATATTTTTCAGGTGTGGGGATATCTGCTTTGGCTAGCGAAAAATTTAATAAAGAGCTTACAACAAAACAAGTTTTTGACATGGTAAGAGAAAATGCACAAGGTGCCCACATTGCAAAAGAAATTATTGACGATGGATTAAAAAAGCTTGCACTTGGAATTTCACATATGGTTAATACATTATCGCCACAAGCTATTATTGTTAGTGGGGGAATGTGCCATGAAGACGAGTTAATTTTAAAACCATTGCAAAAGTATATTAATGAGTTTTCATATCGTATTTGGGTTGAAAAAAACCCTGAGAATTTATTTGTATCTAACCTTGGCTCAAACGCACCATTAATTGGCGCGGGTTTACTAAACAAAATTAATTGATATTTATAATTTAAAAAATAAAGTATTGTGTTATTGAAAGAGAGGAAAGTTTATGTCAGAAAATAGACTAATTGGTGGCTATCCCGTAATTGGAATAAGGCCAACTATAGACGGTAGAAGGGGTGCGCTGGATGTTCGGGGTAGTTTAGAAGAACAAACAATGAACATGGCAAAGTCTGCAGCCAAATTATTTGAAGACAATTTAAGATATTCAAACGGAGAGCCTGTAAAAGTTGTTATTGCAGACACTACAATTAGCAGAGTAGCAGAAGTAGCAGCTTGTGCTGAAAAATTTAAACGTGAAGGTGTAGAAATAACTTTAACTGTATCTCCTTGTTGGTGTTACGGCACAGAAACAATGGATATGGATAAAACAACAATTAAAGGTGTATGGGGTTTTAACGGAACAGA
>CAYJDK010000012.1:11367-17137 GCA_964368905.1 uncultured Bacteroides sp. | reverse complement strand
CAGTTTACCTTGCAGCAGTTTTGGCGGCACATACACATAAAGGGTTACCTGCTTTTGGAATTTATGGGCGTGATGTTCAACCATCTAGCGCAAGAGATATACCTGATGATGTGCAAGAAAAGTTATTGCGTTTTGGTAGAGCCGCAGTAGCTGTTGCTACTATGCGTGGTAAATCTTACTTACAAATAGGTTCTATTTGCATGGGAATTGCAGGTTCTATAATAGACAGTAATTTTATTGAAGATTATTTAAATATGCGTGTAGAATCGGTAGATGAAACAGAAATAATACGCAGAATGTCTGAAGGAATTTACGATACAGAAGAATACAATAAAGCTTTAGCATGGGTTAAAGAGAATTGTATAGAAGGCGCAAGCAAAAACCCAAAAGAATTACACAGAGATGAGAAAACAAAAGAAAAAGACTGGGAATTTGTTGTTAAAATGGCATGCATTATTAAAGATTTAATGAGCGGAAACAACAAATTAGGCAAAGGTTTTGAAGAAGAAAGATTGGGACATAATGCAATTGCAGCAGGTTTTCAAGGTCAACGCCAGTGGACAGATTTTTACCCAAATGCAGATTTTGCCGAGTCAATATTGAATACATCGTTTGACTGGAATGGCGTACGTGAACCATACATACTTGCAACAGAGAATGATGTTTTAAACGGTATAAGTATGTTGTTTTCAAAATTACTTACAAATAAAGCGCAAATTTTTGCGGATGTTCGTACTTTTTGGAGCCCACAAGCAGTTAAATCCGAAACAGGTTACGATGTAACGGGAATAGCAAAAGAAAGTGGTGGTTTTTTACATTTGATTAATAGTGGCGCAGCTTGCCTTGACGGTTGCGGTGCAGCTATTGATAAAGATGGGAAAAACTGTATAAAACCGTGGTATGAAGTTACTAATGAAGAAGCAAAGAAAATGGCAGAGTCAACAAGATGGTGCGAAGCACATAACGGATATTTCCGTGGCGGCGGTTTTTCATCTAAATTTTTAACAGATGCTGAAATGCCAATAACTATGGTTAGATTAAATCTAGTTAAAAACCTTGGCCCTGTTTTACAAATTGCAGAAGGTTGGACAATTAAACTTCCACATGAAGTATCAGAACATTTGTGGGATATTACAGATTACACATGGCCATGCACATGGTTTGTGCCAAGAATTACGGGCAAAGGCGCGTTTACAAGCACATATGATGTTATGAACAATTGGGGTGCTAACCACGGATCGTTGTCACATGGTCATATAGGTGCAGACCTTATTACATTATGCTCTATGCTTAGAATACCTGTTTGTATGCATAATGTGGACGATAAAGATATTTTACGTCCAAGTGCATGGAACTCATTTGGTATGGATAAAGAAGGCCAGGATTATAGAGCATGCGCAGCTTATGGGGCGCTTTATAAATAATATTGCAAGTGAAAAAAGCGTTTTGTTTTTTAAATGTTTTATAATAGTAGCGGCAGTTAAATTTTGCAATTTAACTGCCGCTAATGCTTGCCTAAAACAAGCATTAAAAAAACCACAGGTTAAGAACTTGTGGTTTTTTAATATTTACGGTAAACAATAAAATATACACATAAATAATATTTATGTTTTTTTACACTAGTTGAAAAGTATTAGCCAAAATTAGACAAGAAAACACCTGCTGCAACGGCAGAGCCTATAACACCTGCCACATTTGGGCCCATGGCGTGCATTAATAAAAAGTTTGACGGGTTTTCTTTTTGCCCTACAACTTGTGATACCCTTGCCGCCATAGGAACAGCAGAAACGCCTGCAGAGCCTATAAGCGGATTAATTTTACCACCTGAAAGCACATTCATTACTTTTGCAAAAAGTACGCCACCTGCCGTAGAAATGCAAAATGCAGTTAAACCAAGGCCAATTATTAATAACGTGTCTATACTTAAAAAGCTATCTGCATTGGCAGTGGCACCAACGCTTATACCAAGTAAAATTGTTACTATGTTAATTAGCTCGTTTTGTGCCGTTTTTGAAAGCCTGTCTACACAAGCGGCTTCCTTAAATAGGTTTCCAAGCATTAATAGTCCAACAAGTGGGGCTGCATCAGGTAAAATTAGTGCTACAACAATTGTTACAGCTATTGGGAATATTACTCTTTCTGTTTTAGAAACTGTTCTTAACTGCTCCATTACAATACTGCGCTCTTTTTTTGTAGTTAGAGCTTTCATAATGGGTGGCTGAATAATAGGAACAAGAGCCATATAAGAGTACGCCGCTACCGCAATTGGACCTAGTAAATGGGATGCAAGTGATTTTGTAACATATATAGCTGTTGGGCCATCGGCACCGCCTATAATACCTATAGAAGCTGCTTCTTCCGGCGAAAAGCCAAGGAATAGCGCACCGGCAAAAGTAAAAAATATACCAAGCTGTGCTGCGGCTCCTAAAAATATTGTTTTTGGATTTGCAATAAGTGGAGAAAAATCTGTCATTGCACCTACACCTAAAAATATAAGCGGGGGATAAATACCAAGTTTAACGCCGCAATAAAGAATGTCTAGCAAGCCGCCTTTGTTTAAAACTAAAGAATAGTCCACACTCTCACCTTGGAAAAATTCCATGTTTATAAGGCCGGTTCCCGGTAAATTTGCAAGCAAAATACCAAAAGAAATAGGCACAAGTAACAGTGGTTCAAATTTTTTAACTATAGCAAGGTAAAAAAGTACTGCAACTATAAGGTACATTATTATTGTTTTCAAGTCTAGCATTGCAAAGCCGGTTCTCTCTAAAAATCCGGTTAAAATATGCATATAGGTTTTCCTCCCTTAATTTATGCTAAAGAGAACGTCACCCGTGCTTACTGAGGCGCCGGAATTAACACTTATAGTAACTACACCATCAACAGATGCAACAATTTCGTTTTCCATTTTCATTGCTTCAAGCACAATAATTGCTTGGCCAACTTTAACGTTTGTTCCACTTGCAACGCAAAGTTTAAGCACTGTTCCGGGCATTGGTGCATTAGTTACAACTCCGCCCTCCGGCGCTGTTGCCGGCGCAGCGGCAACAGGCGCTACAGGTGGTGTAATAACAGGTGCTGCAGGTGTAGGGGCAGAAGATACCTTTGGTGCACTAACAGTTACTTTTGGCTGTGCACCTTGTGTTGTTTCTTCTACTTCTGCATTATATACTTTTCCATTTATCTTTACTGTAAAGCTTCTCATTTACGTTTCCTCCAATATTGTTTTTAAATGTAGGTTTCCAACCTTGGTTTTCTTGTGTAATCATCGCGTTTACTATTGCTATTACAGCTGCAATTTCATCTTCATCTTCATTTGAGTTTTGTGCTTTTTCTGCAGTTTTTTGAATTGTTGATGAGGAGTCTTTTGCAGGGGCTTTGTAAAATATAGCTTTCATTGCAACCAATAAAAGATATATTATTGTTAAAACAGCAAATACAATTCCAATTCCAATAATCATTAACAGTACTGTATCCATGTTAAATGCACTCATATTAATGCTCCGTTCTTATATCTTATAATGGTATATTACCATGACGCTTATCTTGTCTTTGCTGAGCTTTGCCGCTAAGCATATCAAATGCAGCTATTATATATTGTCTTGAAGTGGATGGAATAATTACATCATCTACCATGCCTCTTTCTGCTGCTTTATATGGTGTTGCAAATTCTTCTTTATAATCTGCAATTTTTTGTGCTCTTTCTTCGGGGTTACCGTCTGTGTTTCTAAATATTATGTTTGCTGCACCGTCCGGCCCCATAACAGCAATTTCAGCGTTTGGCCATGCATATACAATGTCTGCGCCAAGTTCTTTACAACACATTGCAAGGTATGCACCGCCATAGGCTTTTCTAATTATTGTTGTAACTTTAGGCACTGTAGCCTCGCTGTATGCGTATAACATTTTTGCACCATGCCTTATAATACCACCATATTCTTGGTTTGTACCCGGTAAAAATCCTGGTACGTCTACAAGGTTTAAAAGTGGTATGTTAAATGCATCGCAAGTACGTATAAACCGTGCTGCTTTGTCAGATGCATTTATATCTAAACAACCTGCAAGCACTTTTGGTTGGTTTGCAATTATGCCAACTGTTTTACCTGCAATTCTTGCAAAACAAGTAATTATGTTTTGTGCATATAATGGCAAATAATCAAAAAATTCGCCATCGTCAACAAGTTGTTTAATTATTTCATACATATCATAAGGCTTATTTGGGCTTTCAGGTAAAAATGTATCAAAATCATCTATCAACCTGTTTACATCGTCACTTATGCTGTAACTGGGAACATCATCTTTGTAATTAGATGGCAAATATGACAATAAGCGACGAATTTCGTTAAGGCACTCTTCGTCTGAAGATGCCATAAAGTGAGCAACACCGCTTGTTTTATTATGTGTAATAGCGCCACCTAAATTTTCTGCACTAACTTCTTCGCCTGTTACGGTTTTAATAACGTCTGGGCCTGTTATAAACATTTTGCTTGTTTTATCTACCATAAAAACAAAATCTGTTAAGGCAGGGGAGTAAACAGCGCCGCCTGCACAAGGCCCCATTATTGCCGTAATTTGAGGTATAACACCTGATGCACGTGTATTTCTGTAAAATATTTTACCATACCCTGCAAGCGCATCTATAGCCTCTTGTATGCGTGCTCCACCTGAATCATTAAGCCCAACAATAGGGGCGCCTATTTTAATTGCATTGTCCATAGCCTTGCAAATTTTATTTGCCTGAACTTCACCTAAAGAGCCGCCCATAACTGTAAAATCTTGTGCATATGCGTACACAATTCGTCCGTCAACTTTTCCATATCCTGTAATAACACCATCGCCCGGATAAACTGTTTTTTCCATGCCAAAATATGTGCACCTATGAGTTACAAAAGGGTCGATTTCAACAAATGAGTTTTCATCAAACAAAATGTTTAGTCTTTCTCTTGCTGTCAATTTTCCTTGAGCATGTTGCTTTTCAACTCTTTTTTCTCCTCCACCTTGAGATATAGCCGTTTTTCGGTTTATTAAATCTTCAATGCCGTTCATTCGCAAACCTCTTTTCGTTTTTTGTACATTTATTTATTATTTTATGTTTTCTTTAAATCTTTGCGGTATTTCATATAAACCATTTGAAATAGTCACAATTTCTTCAAGAGATTTTGCCGCAAGTATGTCTCTGTTTGCAGCATCTTTTGATATAGCAAGGTCTTCAGGCAAAGCAACACTGCCGTTATTTCTAAAGGCTTTTACGTCTTCTTCGCTTGTTAAATCTCCAATAGGTGTGCCTTTAGCAACACAGCTTATTAATTTTGCACGCTGTTCTGCGTTTTCTGCTTGGTATAAATAAGCAATGCCTTGTTCTGTAACTACATGTGTAACGTCTTCGCCGTATATCATTACAGGAACAGCAGACATTCCAACCTTTTTAGCAACATCGGCAGCGTCAAGAACAGGCACAAAAGAAGGCCCGAATTTACTTTTGCTTTTCATCATTTGCACAACTAGTTTTTTACCGGGTATTAAGGTTCCGTTGCCTGAAACCATATCGCACCAAGCCTTAGTTGTATGGCGCCTACCACCTGAGTTATTACCCATGTTAGGGGCCCCGCCAAACCCACTTAGCCTACCTGATGTAACAGTAGAGGAGTTGCCGGTGTAATCCATTTGAAGTGTAGCACCAAGGAATAAATCCACACCATACAAACCTGCTAATTGTGCTGCAGCCCTGTTAGAACGCAATGTTCCGTCTGAACCTGTGAAAAATATGTCT
>CAYJDK010000012.1:9103-11330 GCA_964368905.1 uncultured Bacteroides sp. | reverse complement strand
CATATTTGTTTAACCCAGCCCGCTTCAATAGCCGGTATTAAAGTAGGGTGGGGGTTAAGTGCCCAATGTGTACATATTTTTCCGCGCAAGTTTAAGAATTCTCCAAATGTAGGGAGTAATAATTCAATTGCCGCGCCATTATAACCTATACCATGGTTTAAACTTGTAACTTTGTGTTTTGCATAAATACCTTTTATTGTCATCATGCCCATTAATATATGTTCGTCTTGAATTTTTTTAGGGTCACGTGTGAATAAAGGCTCCATTTCATATGGTTCATTTGCTACAACTATATAATCTATCCAGCCGCCGGGAATGTCTACACGTGGTAAATCTTTTTCATTTACAAGTTCATTCACTTGTGCTATAACTATACCGTCTTTAAATGCAGCAGCTTCGGTAATAATCGGGCTATCTTCTGTATTAAACCCTGTAAATAAATTACCGTTTTTATCGGCACGGTCTGCTGCAATTAAGCAAACATTAGGCGTTAAATCTAAATACATGCGTGCATAAAGCTCTAAATAAGTGTGAATAGCACCAATGCGCACCTTGCTTTGCTCTATCATTTGTGCAAGCCTAACACTTTGCGTGCCTGAAAATGCAAAATTCAACTCGGAAGCTATTTTGTTTTCAAACAAATCAAGGTGCTCGCTACGTGAGACAGACGGTATTATCATGGTTAAGTTGTTTATTTTATCAGGGTTAACTTGTGCCAATGCTCCTGCCAAAAAGCTTGCTTGTTTTTGGTTACATCCTTCTAAAACAACTTTGTCGTTTGGGCGTATAACAGTTTCTAATAATGAAACAATGTTTTCTTTATTAATAACTTTTCCATCAACATATTTTTTAGCATTTTGTATACGTTCAATTTTATCAGTTTTGTTTTTATTCCATACCATAAATATCATTCACTCCTTATTTTATATTTATTTTTAATAAATATTAGTTATTTTATATATATTTACTATAATATCATTGACTTTTGATAACGTCCAATATATACTTTGTTACATATATATGTATTTTATGTTATAAATTAATATGAGGTGTAGTTAAATGGACATCCACTCTTTAAAGTACTTTAAAAAGGTTGCAGATTTGCAGCATATTACTCGTGCAGCAGAAGAGTTGCATGTTGCGCAACCCTCATTAAGCCGCACTATTTCAATGTTAGAGAGCAACCTTGGTGTGCGATTGTTTGAGAGAAAAGGCAAGAATATAATATTAAACGAATATGGTAAAGTGGTATTACACCATACAAACCGAATATTGCAGGAAATGGAAAATATAGTAAGAGAGCTTAGTGAGCTAAAAGGTGAAGATGATCGCTCTGTTACATTTTCAGCATTTGCTGCGTCAGAACTTTTGCCGCAACTTTTAATAGCGTTTAAAAGAGAGTATCCGTCCATACGTTTTCATATTATTAGAGAAGACTTACATACAAAAAGTGATACGAAGTGTGACTTAAGTTTGTATGCATCTACACAGCCCTGCAAAAACAAAAACGAGGTAATGCTAATAGAGGAAGAACTGCTTTTGGCATTACCTGATACTAACCCACTTGCCGCATATGATAAAATAAATTTACAAGACGTGGCAAATATGGAGTTTATTTGCTTGTATAAAGGCAAAAGTTTAAGAACTATTTCAGACATGTATTGTAAAATGGCAAACTTTGAACCAAAAGTTGTTTTAGAATGTGACAGCCCGGAAACTGTTAGAGAACTTATACGTGCAGGACTGGGTATATCGCTTATACCATCTATAACATGGGGCGAAATGTCAACTAAAAATATAGTATTAAAGCCTATTTCTTATCCTGTTTGCCGAAGGTATGTGCATTTAACATGGAATGAAAGCGCATACTTATCTCCTGCAACAATTTTATTTAAAAATTTTATAAAAGATTATTTTAAAGTTTTGCGATAAAAAAATTAATGGTGCAAAAAATATAATTTAAAATTATAAATTATTTACTTAAAACTATATCCCAGACTTTTTTGAGTCCGGGATATAGTTTTTTGTATAGTATTATAATGCAGGCGTAGACTGTGGTACTTTTCTTAAATTAGAAGCTTGCTCAAAGCTGTATGCAATTTCTATTAATACAGATTCAGTAAAAGGTCTACCTATAATTTCCATGCCAACCGGCACTCCTATAGGTGCATCTTCACTGCTTGCAAAGCCTGCAGGTACTGCAATAGAGGGGAACCCGGTTGCAGAG
>CAYJDK010000012.1:8571-9093 GCA_964368905.1 uncultured Bacteroides sp. | reverse complement strand
TCTGCCATTATCTTCATAACTTTTGTGCGAAGATGTGTTTGGCGAATAATTTTAACATTATATTCAGGTGTATCAACATCTAGTTTTGAGGCAATTAGCATGTTTTCCTCTACACCCGGATGATATTTGCCACTGTCTAAAACATCTTGCATAGAATGAACTGCCGCACTTTTTGGCAGTGCAGACAAATAACTGTTTAAATGTGCTTTGAAATCGTCTAAATGCACACTAACATCTTTAGTAATTTGTCCTGAATCAATATCATCATTAATGTCAATAAGAGTTGCGCCGCCTTGTGTAAAGTATTTTAAAGCATCATTTACAACTTCATTTACATTTTGGTTTATATCTTGTTTACCAAAAAGCCCTTTTAAAACACCAATGCGTTTGCCTTTCATTCCGTCTTTATTCAAAGAGTTCATGTAAGTTTCAGGCACATTACCAATGCTCCACGCAGTTTGTGGGTCAGCAACATCATACTTTGCTAAAACATCTAAAGTACGAACAGCATCTTCAACTGTG
>CAYJDK010000012.1:5603-8561 GCA_964368905.1 uncultured Bacteroides sp. | reverse complement strand
AAAGCTGTACGGAACAACGCCGTCTCTGCTAACAAGGCCAATAGTTGGGCGAATGCCAACAAGGCTACAAGCTGAAGCAGGGCTCCTAATGGAGTTTATAGTGTCTGTACCAATACCTATTAAACCCATGTTGCTTGCAATAGAAGCACCGGTACCGCCTGAAGATCCACCGGGAGTTCTTGTTAAATCATAAGGATTAACAGTTTGACCTAATATAGAGCTGATAGTCTCGCCCCAAATTGCAAATTCATGTAAATTTGTTTTTGCAAGTATTAATGCTCCGGCATTGCGCAGGCAAGTAGTAATAAATGCATCGTCTTCGGGTATGGATTCTTCTAAAGAAGACGAACCTGCAGTTGTGCACATATCAAATGTATCTACATTATCCTTTAACATAACAGGAATTCCGTGCAAAGAACCTGTAAGTTTGCCACTTTGTTTTAATGCAGCATCAAGTTCATCTGCTTGTTTTAATGCGTTAGGATTAATAAGTATAATTGAATTAATTGCAGGACCTTTTTTGTCGTAAGCCTCTATACGTGCTATGTAAGCCTCGGCAAGCTCTCTGCAAGTTAATTCTCCTTTTAGCATAGCACTATGTACTTTTGCTATGGTAGTTTCCATAATATCAAATTTTGACATAAGTATTTGTTTCCTCTCGCAAATTATTTATACCGGAATTAAAGACGCAACAATAAAAATTGCACCGCTAAGAAGCATTATTGCAATTGTATAACCCATGATATCTTTTGCTTTAAGGCCTGTAATACCTAATAGAGCTATTGCCCAGAAAGGTTGTGCCATATTTGTCCATGTGTTACCATAGGCTATCATCAAGCAAGTTTTAATCATGTCCGCGTCCATTAATTTAGCAGATTCTATAGCGATTGGTCCTTGAACTGCCCATTGTCCACCGCCTGAAGGAACAAATAGGTTTACAAGTGCAGCAGACAAGAATGTCCATAAATAGAAAGTTGTTGCTGTGCTTATAGCTACTATTCCGTTTGCAAGTATTGTTACAAGGCCTGAATATTTAACCATGCCAAGAACGCCAGCATAAAGAGGGAATTGGAATATAATTCCGGATACGCCGCCAACAGCATCTTTAACTGCACGAACATAGTTTGCAACATTGCCGTATAAAAGAATACCGCCAAATAAGAACATAGCGTTTAATAAGTTAATGTCTAATGCGCCAATGCCTTTTGTTGCAAAAGCCCAAATAATGTATACAAAGCCCATAATACCAAGTAACCATGCAATAATTGGGCTGTAGTTTAATAAATCTCCAACACTTGCGTTATCAGGGCGTTTTGCAATTACTAAGTCTTCTTTTTCAATTGCTTTAATTGCATCAGCGTCTAAAGGTTGGAATGTGCTTGAATCTTTAGGTTGTAGTAAGCAAGCAAATAAAGGTGGCAATATTGCAAGTGCAATTGTTACACCAATATTCATTGGGTTAAACATGTAATCAGACATTGATATTACGCCAATCATATCTTCAAGAGCGTGGCCGGGAGTTGCAATTGAAAGACCAATTGATGCACTAAGCATACCGTGCCATGTCATTTGACCAACATAAGCACCTGCTGCAATTAAGCCGTATTCAAAAGGAACGTTTTTAATGCGTAAGTTACGAGCAAGTTCTTTTGCAAGCAAAGCGCCAACAACAAGGCTTAAGCCCCAGTGTACAAAAGAAACTAAAATACTAACAAGTGTTACAACATAAACAGCTTGTTTGCTTGTTTTTGGTATAGACGCTAAACGGTTAATACCTTTTTTAACAAGTGGTGCATTTGCAACACAAGAACCGGTTACAACTATTAAAGCCATTTGCATACTAAAAGCTAATAATTCCCAAAAACCTTTGTACCAGTTTTGAACCATTTGCATAGGTGATTGATTAGCAATAAATATACCAAGTAAAAATGCAATAAAAGTTAGAACAACCGCAAAAATACTAGCGTCGGGCATGTATTTTAGCGACCAGCGCAACAAAGAGTTGCCCATGTTAGTGATAGGGTTTCCTGACAGTTTAGATGGTGATTTGGATGACATGTAATATACCTCCTCGTACGTACATAATATTTATTTATAATATCATTAATATGACATTATATCCTTAAAAAAGGTTATTAAGGATAATTTTGGTGCATTTTGCAACAATTTCCTTAATAACAATGAAACAAACAATGTGAATAGTATTATTTTTATGGTTTTATTACGAAGATTAGTGAAATATTGGTTAAATTATAGAATGGATTGTACAAATAGTAAAATACTAATTTTAATATAAATTCATATAAGAAAAGATATGTATAAATTGTAAAAAAACTATTAATAATGTTATATATATTAGTAAATTAATAATTTTTTAGTTATCAGACAAAAGAAAAAGTTTAAAATTGTACATTATTACATTAAAAAAAACATTTATTAACATTATTTACAATAATTGTAAGTTGTTTTTGCTATAAATAATGGTATATCACTATTTATTTATATAGCTTTCTATAGTGTTATTATAACATAATAGTTATGTTAATAAAATAAATAGTAAAATTCCAATTAACAAAAAACAATTTGTTAATTGGAATTTGTTTAATTATATGTTAAAATATTAAATAAATATATTAAAAACATAAAAATTTTTTTTACACAAAAAATCTACAAAAGGATGAGATATTTATGGTTAGTCAAGTTTTGTTATTTTATATATCAGTTGTAATTTTTGCAATTTGCACCATAAGTGTATTATTATTTGTTAGCAAAAATAATACAAGCCATAAAAACAGAATTGCGGCATTAATGGTTGTAAATTCAGTTGCGTTGCTACCACTTTATTTTAATGGCAATAAAAATGCACAAGGCGGTATTTTAGACACAGCAATAAGTTCAATTTTAGGTGTAATAAAAATAGTTACCGGTAACGGAGAGCTTACAACAACAAGGGAAATG
>CAYJDK010000012.1:0-5593 GCA_964368905.1 uncultured Bacteroides sp. | reverse complement strand
GAACAATGCCTGAAGGTCTTGTTGTAGTATCGTCTATTTACACAGGCTTTGTACACTTAACAATGTCGGCATTGTTACTTGGTTTAATTTTAAGTTTGTTTAAAGACTTTTTTCCAAAGCTTAAATATAACATGATGCGAAGTGACAACGTAAATGTTTTCAGCCAGCTTAATGAAAGAAGCCTTTTACTTGCTAAAGACATAAGCAAAAAAAGACCAAAAGATGTTATTGTTTTTTTAAACACTTCTTTAGATGAAACAAATGATAACGAAGTAATGGTGGAGCAGGCGTTGCGTTTAGATGCATTTGTATTTAAAACGGGCATTAATACCTTAAAATTTAACAGCTTTGTAAAAAGTGTTCATTTCTTTTTGTTTAAAACAAATGAAAAAGACAATTTAAAAGATTCTCTTGAATTAACGGATAAATATAATAAAGATAAAAAGATTGATAAAGATGTTAAAATCTTCATATTATCATCACAAAATGAAATTGAAACAGTGCTTGACGCAACTGTTAGGAATAACGAAAAGAAATTAAAACTAAGGCTTATAAAAGAAAATAGATTAATGCTTTATAATTTGTTTGAAAAATTGCCTTTGTTTTTTGCAATGAAAAAAGAAAAACTTGAAATATTAATAATTGGCGTTGGACGAAAAGGGTTAGAATCTGCAAAAATAGCAGCATGGTGCGCACAAACAATTAAAGGCATACCAAAAATTATAATGGTAGATAAAGACGGAAGCATAGAAAGTAAATTTGAAAAAGAATGCCCGGGTTTATATAACAAAAAGAATTTACTTATGCAATCTGACGAGTGCAAAATTGTGTTTGAAAGATTTGATGTTGAGAGTGGAGATTTTACTGAAATGGTAAAAAAATACCCTGACGTTGGGTATGTTATTTGTACACTTGGAGACGATAGAATGAACATAAGAACTGCGATTAGTGTGCGCAGTGTTTATGAAGAGATAAAGTATAGGCAAGACACAGAAATAACAAATTTGCCTTTTATTAATGTGCTTGTTAAAGACCAGTTTTTATTTGATATAACAAAAGACTTGCAGTTTGATTTTGATAAAAATATTAACTGTAATTTATTATCATTTGGAAGTTTAAAAAATACTTATACATGGGAAAATATTGTGTCTCCTTACCTTGACGCGCTTGGAATGGCGTTTAATAGGTTTTATGAATTACACTATGGTAGCTACGATATATTAAAAGCACCTGCTGACAAAAAAGAGCAAGTAATAGATGAAATAATAATGAAATCATACCAAATTTATGAGAGAAATGAATATTGTAGAGCGTCATCAATAGCACTTGCACTCCACAGTAAATATAAAATGTATTCTTGCCTCACTGAGTATGGTGGTATAGAATATAGCTTGAATAAGT
The DNA here is from genome assembly GCA_964368905.1 of uncultured Bacteroides sp. Taxonomy (GTDB): domain Bacteria; phylum Bacillota; class Clostridia; order Oscillospirales; family Ruminococcaceae; genus Ruthenibacterium. Next base: position 4,192 of record CAYJDK010000012.1, on the reverse strand, counting down.
GGAAAACTGCTCCTGATAATGAAATGATATATGAAATGAAAAGACTTGTTGAAGATGAAAAGAATGGCGAAAAATGCATTGATGAAATGGCAAAGCTGGAACATAGAAGATGGAACGCATATATGCTTTCAACTGGATGGAGAACGGCTACAAAGCAGCAAGTTGACAGCTGGTATAGCAAGTTAAGCGGGCATAAGAATTTCTCTGCAAAAATGCACCCTTGCATAATACCATGGAAAGAACTTGACGATTTAAGTAATTGGATGTATGAAAGCCACGGTAAAAAGGTAGATTTTAAAGAGCTTGATAAAATTATGGTTAAAGAACTGCCAAATATATTAATTTGGGCAAAAAAAATATACGATGATAATCATAAATAACATATTAAAAGCGAAGATTTTTAAAATGGAAGTCTTCGCTTTCCTAATTTAAAATGAAAAATAATGATATTTAAATAAATTTTGCATGTTATAAAATTAATGTTTTAGTTTTAAAATTATTTATTGCTTTTAATGTTAAAATTTATTAAAGACAAATACAACAAATTGTTTAATAATAATGAGGTGTTAAAATGAACGATGTTATGCCAAATCCTAATAAAATTTTTCCTGTTAAAGGTATTGATAGTGTTGTTTATGTAAAGCCAACAATTAAAAATAAAAATATAATTGTAGGAGATTTTACATATATTTCAGACAATAACTTTGAAAACCATGTTACACATCATTATGATTTTTATAATGATAAATTAATAATAGGTAAGTTTTGTCAAATTGCTGCTGGAGTTAACTTCATTATGAATGGGGCAAATCATCAAATGAATGCGGTGTCCACATTTCCGTTTTATATTTTTGAAGGATGGCAACAAGGCATACCCGAATTAAGTGAGATGCCTTTTAAAGGAGACACTGTTGTTGGAAATGATGTATGGATTGGCCAAAATTCAACAATAATGCCGGGCGTTAAAATAGGTAATGGAGTAATTATTGGAACTAACAGTGTTGTAGCCGGTAATATTCCATCTTATAGTGTTGCAGTTGGAAACCCGGCAAAAATAATTAGAAAGCGTTTTGATGATGAATTAATACACATGCTTGAAAATTATAAATGGTGGGATAAGACTATTGAAGAAATAGACAAATTAATTCCGGTTTTAAGTAACAGTGATATTGCAAGTGTAAAAGAATTTATTAAAAAAGAATTAGAATTATAATTATATAATTATTATATAATATAAAAATACAAATATTATACAGCATTATTTATTGGTGTATTTTGGCTTTTGCCGTTTATGGGGCAAAAGCCAAAAGCCTTTGTTACGCATTTAATAATGCGTATTTTTTTGTTTGTAATAAAAATAATTGTAATAATTTGTTGTGATTTGCAATTAAAATGTATTAATTATGGCTTTAATTTTTAAAAAAAAATTATTTTTTTAAAAATATTTTTATATAAAAAATTTAAAACACAATGCGTTAAATTTAAAATTTAACGATATGCTAATTAAAATTTTAATAAAAAAAAGCAACCAACCAATAATGTTACATTTATCTAATTTTGCTAAAAAAATATTTTCTTAAAAGTAACCTTTGTGTAACCTTGAACGATTATAATTAAGAGCATAAGATAAATTTAAAGATTGGACAGAGGACTTGATGAAAAAGTTTACAGGAAAAAAAGCGAAAATAACAACGGGCATTATTTTAACATTAATTTTTATGGCAACTGTAGTGTTTGCGCCAATAAGAATAACAAAAAATGTTGAAATTGCAGACCAAGAAGTGCCGCTGGCGGCAGAGTTACCGGCTGAAAATAGTGAATTAACTATTGAAGAACTGCAAAAAGCACTTGAAGATGCTAATTCAAAATTAACTCTAGCAAAAGAAACACAAGCACAAACAGAGTTAGACTTGAAAACTGCGCAAGATAATTTTGGAGTTGCACAAACATCTTTACAAGATGCAACAGATTTACATACAAGTGCACAAACAAAAGCAGAGCAAGCAGAAAGTGCACTTTTAGCCGACAGTGAAAATGCACAATTAATATCTAATAGAGATGATGCAAATTCTGAACTTACATTAGCAGTTGAGAATTTAGATAGCGCACAACAAGCATTTACAGTGGCTCAAGATGAATTGACACTTGCACAAGAAAACAATAATGATGCAATTGAAGCTGTAACTTATGCACAAAACCTTGCAAATTCTGCGCAAACTGCTTTTGATGAAGCTTCAAATAACTTAAAGCAATCGGCTGTTTCATCAATTAATTCATACGAGATAGTTTTACATACACTTAATAATAAGTTATTAACATATGATAACGATAAGAGTACGAGTTCATATATTAGGGCAATAAGTACTGAGTTTATAACAATTACATTAAGTGATACAGATTTAGTTAAAGACAGTGACGGAAAAGTAACAGGTGTTACATTAAGCGAGCAAGCATTAACACAGGCAGGAACACCTGCAACAGCAATAGGATTTGGAAACTTTATAGGTTTTGGCACAACAAAAAATGCAACAGACGGACAAGTAATTTCAACACCTTATGTTTTTGATGTGTTAAGCGGAGTTGAAACAGAAACAGGCTTATTAAGCTTTAATTTATATGCAAAATTTGATGTGTTAGCAACTTCAGATAATCATAGTTTGCTTTTTGGCGGTACTTTTTATGATTATTTAGCTTATATTCAAACAAACTTAGCAACAACAAATAATGTACCTTCTCCTGAGTTATATGATACTGCAAATGATCCGGCTGCACTTAATACTGATGCCGACGGACTATACGGTGAAAAATCTGCTCAATGGGAAAATACGCAAGAAAATATTGGTAGCATACAATTTGATTTTACTATGACTCCAACAACACAAGATACTGATGTTATTATTGTGTTAGACAAATCTACAAGTATGCCAAGTGGATATGTAGGTAATGGCGTAACAAACTGGGAGTCTGCTACTGAAGCGGTAAATAGTTTAGCACAAGGTCTTTTTAGGGCAGACAACAGCGCAAACAATCGTGTTGCACTTGTACAATTCTCTGGCAATACAATTAATAGTTTTAATTTTCAAAACAATTTAACAGACTTTAGCGATAGATTTGTTGAAACAAAACCAAGTGGTGCACATATTTTCCGCAACCAAAATGGCGACATAATTTATGACCACGACCATTACAAAACAAGCGAACAAGAAAATCCGTCTGGAGACGGAACAAATTACACTGTAGCGCTTGAGCAAGCACAAGTATTTGCAGAATCAAGAGGCACAACAGATCGCGAACTAATTGTTCTTTTTATATCAGATGGTGTTCCGGAAGCTTTACTTGGTTTTAACAATCCATCTAATTTAATAAGAGTATGGGCACATACTTATAATAATGAAACATATCATTCGGTAAGCGGTTATGCCACTAAAGACCAACAAAATTCAGTAGTTCAAACTTTTAACGGACAAAGCGTTTTAAATAGTGGCTTTACACCTTTAATACATACAATAGGTATTAATGCAAGCACTGCTACAAGTTTAACGGCACTATCATCACAAACAGGTGGCACACATTATAACATAGGTTATAGCAGTGCAAATAATATTGATACATTAGCTCAAGTAGTTAATGATATATTTGAAGATACTACAAATTCAACTAAAATGACAAATGCAATTATTAAAGACGTTGTTACAGACGAGTTTAAAATTGTTGCAAGCGAACAATATCCCGTAACAATTCAACGTGGTAAAGTAGAACAAATATTACAACCGGCTCAAGGCAGCACACCTGCAGTTGGTGAATATATTATTGAAACTATTGACTATAACGGAGAACCAAGAGAGCAAATTACTGCAAATATAGATTATATAGGCGAAGAAATAGTTACATTTAAGTTTTATATTGAAGCAGGCGATGCCGGACTTTTAATTGGAGATTATCCAACAAACGAAGAGCATACACTTACATATGAACATGAAGGCGTTGAAAAAACAAGAAACGACCTTGGTGAACCACAACTTCCTGTAGCAGAAGAAATTCCTGCACAACCTACTACACCTCAAACAAACGAGCCAACAGATCCAGGAACTACACCTACAACAACTGAAGAAGCACCTACAACAATAACAACACCGGGCGAGTCTGCTCCGGCTCCAATAACAACTGTTGACACTACCGAGCAATTTGCAGG
>CAYJDK010000011.1:10349-20226 GCA_964368905.1 uncultured Bacteroides sp. | reverse complement strand
CGTCTGTCGGTGTGCTTGCTTCACCGTCTGTCGGTATGCTTGCCTCACCGTCTGTCGGTGTGCTTGCTTCACCGTCTGTCGGCGTGCTTACTTCGCCGTCTGTCGGCGTGTTTGCCTCTCCGTCTGTCGGCGTGTTTGCCTCTCCGTCTGTCGGCGTTTCAGAAGCATTGTCATTTATTGTATCACTCTTATATATTTGTTGCTGTTCTTGTGCAATTACAAGCTTACTCGCTTTGTTATTATTCAAAGCATCAATAGTAGATGCATGAACTGACAACATTCCACCAAAAACAAATTGGAACATTAACGTGATAGATAAAAGTGTTAATTTAATATTTTTTATTTTCATTGCTGTATCCCTCTTTCGCACATAAAGAGCCTTGGTATCAATTAAATTAATAACTATCTTGCACAGTAATTTAAAAGATACTTTGATTGTTGACTTAACGTACACTTATAAACTACATTGTAATACTCAAGCTATTTTGAGTATTAAGCATCCCCCCTAAATTAAAATTTGTAGTGCTTTACAATTTTTAACGTAATACAATAAAAAAATTCAAATATTTGGCACATTTTTGCATTTTAATGTGCAAATACCACATATTAATGTTAATATTATAACAAATTATGTGCAATTAGTCAAAGTTTTGTGTTTGTAAAATCTATAACTTTACACATTTAGAGTTTAAATTTATCGTCATATCTAAGATTTTTTTTAAAAAATTTTAAAAAAATATCGCGAACTAAGTGTAGTCCGCGACGCAAAAATTCTCTAATTATATAATTAATAGCCTAAGCAATAATTTTCATTTAGCACAAAGCTAAAATGCAAAGTAACCAAAAATTTATAAAACAATTAAATACGCAAAAATAAACTTCTTTAAACTTTCAATTGTCCTAAAGTATATCATTTGCAAAATCTAATGCTGCCATAATAGTGTCATCCATATCATAATACTTATATTCACCTAGCCTGCCGCAAAAAAACACATTATTTTGCTCGCTTGCAAGTTTTTTATACTCTTCATATAACTGCGTATTTTGCATGTCAGCCACCGGGTAATAAGGCTCGTTTTCTTTTGTAAAAGACTGTGGATATTCAAACGTTACAATTGTTTTTTCGCCTTGTAAAAACTCAAAATGCTTATGTTCTATAACCCGTGTGTATGGTGTTTTTTCATCTGTATAATTAACAACGGCAACGCCTTGGTAATTATCACAATCTAAAATCTTATCCTCAAAACGCAAACTTCTATATTCAAGAGAACCCAATTTATAATTAAAATAGCTGTCTATTGTGCCTGTGTAAATAATTGTTTTAGCTTTGTTTGCAAGCTCTTCATTGTTACTGTTAAAATCACAATCTAAAACAACATCACATCCGCTAATCATTTTTTCTATAATAGCGGTATAGCCACCGTTTGGAATGCCCTGATACATATCGTTAAAATAATTATTATCATATGTAAACCTTACCGGTAAGCGCTTAATTATACTTGCAGGCAACTGTTTGCAACTTTTGCCCCATTGTTTTTCAGTATACCCTTTTATAAGTTTCTCGTAAATGTCTTTTCCAACAAGCGAAATTGCCTGCTCTTGCAAATTTTGCGGTTCTTTTGTAATTTCTTTGCGCTGTTCCGCTATTTTTTGCCGTGCCTGTTCGGGTGTAATTGTGCCCCACATTTTATTAAATGTGTTCATATTAAAAGGTAGGTTGTACATTTCTCCGTTATAATTTGCCACAGGCGAGTTTATATAATTATTAAACTTTGCAAATTTATTAATGTATGCCCACACCTCTTCGTTTGATGTATGAAAAATATGTGCCCCGTATCTGTGCACGTTAATGCCCTCTACTTTTTGAGTGTAGCAATTACCTGCAATGTGTTTACGTTTTTCAACTATTAAACAACTCTTGCCGTTTTCCGTTGCTTTTTGAGCAAAAACCGCGCCAAAAAGCCCTGCGCCTACTATTAAAAAATCATACATCATTATTGCCTACTTTCTTATTACAATTACTGCGTTGCAATATAAAAGCTACACAGTAAAATGCTGTTTAGTTAAAGTGCTATTTTATTTTTTCGTCTATTGCAAGCTTTAGCTTAGAGGAGCTAGTGCTCTCTGTATAAGGAAAAAACACAAGTTGTGCACCTTGCGACTCTAAAAATGCTTTTTGTGTCAACCAATTTATGTCGCTAGTATAGTCGCTGCCTGAAAACTGAACATCAAACCTATAAAGGTTAAAAGCGTCTTCACTGCCACCAAAATCAAGCGGTATTTCAACAGCCTCATCAACATACTTACAAGCTGCAACTATTTCAAGGCGCTCTTCAAATGGTATAAATGCCTTGGTTTTTTTAAATTTTTCAACGCCCTCGTCGCTTACAACGCCAACAATTAGTTTGTTGCACTGTTGTTTTGCACGTTTAAGCAAATTTAAATGCCCAACATGAAACAAATCAAAAACACCTGCAACATAGCCTATATTATATTTTTTATCTTGTATGCAATCATTTTTAACTTCATTTATTTTTTCTGCACGGTTATATGAAATGTTAGGGTCATAAATGCAATAATTTTTTATTTGTAAATCATCAATTTGGCGCAAAACACCAATATAATTTTTTATGCAAATAATAATTTTATAACTTCCGCTTTCAAATTCTTTTAATTTTTGAGGGCCTACAATTTCAAAACCATCTAAACTTTTACCCCATTTACTACTGTCGTTATCTATTATACATTCAATATTATAATCTTTAGCATAAAGAGAAATAAACCTTTTTGCAAAATTGCCACTTCCAAAAAGAACCAGTTTACGATTTTGCAAATTTCTAAAAACATCTATAAATATTTTTTGATACTCACTTGCAGAATAGTTTAATTTTATCCTATTTGAATTTATGATATTTGCATTTCTCTCGTGCTTGCACATAAATGGTGCTAAATTTTGCAAATTTCGCAAATTGTTAAGGTAATCCCATGTAAGCTTATGGTAATCTTCTAAATTTTTATCAAGGTTATATCGTTTATAAAAAAACTGTATAGGCAACTGTTGAGTAATCTTAAAATCGCCGTCATACACACTATGTATTGCCCTAAAAAGTATTAAATTTGCAGGTAAATTTTCAACGTACTCTTCTTGGTCAAAAAAAACAAGCTCGCCTTTATTAAAAATACAATTATGCGGCACAAGGTCTATAAATCCACGCTTTAAAATAACACCCATTTTTTCGTCTGTTTTCACATGTTCTGAAGATGTTAAAATTAAATCTTTATATTCATCAATTGCTTTAATAAATTTATCTCTATCTTCAAAAAACATGTTGCAAAGAACTTTAACATACGTATCCCCGTTTATAAAAGGCATCACATAAGATAATCCGTTTATCTTTGCCTTTACCGTATTAAAACCTCTGTCGGCTAAATATTGAGCATTATCGTTTAAAGATTGCAAGCGCTTTATTCCCTCTTTATATAGTGCCTTTTTTTCTACGGTATCGTCGTTTTTTATTAAGGTGGCAAGAGCTTTATTTTTACCCCTGTCCATAGAAATTGTAGCTTGTACTGTATTGCAAAAATTATTGTTATTAGTTATTTCTATAAAAAAAGCATTTGCCATTACATGAAATAAACCATTTTGTATAAGGTCTTTTAGTAAAAACTCTTCTTCTAAAAAAATTGTATTAGGGCTTTCGTATTTTGGAAAATATCTTCCGGTAAGTGCTTCTTTGGGATTGTAGCTTTCCTCATAAATAAGTTGTGGCATTTGCAAGTTTGGAAACACGCTGTAAAACTTATAATTTATAAAGCCTGCAGCATTTAAAAAATCAACTATTTCGGCTTTGCTATAACAGCGTGATATGCTTTGCCCTGTTGAAAAATTTTGCGCTCTCCTGTAGTTTTCTATTCCGTCAAAATTGCGGTTTGTGTGAGGATCTCTCTCTCCGCAAAAATAATTTATGCCAAGCCTATTATTTAAATATAATAATATTTTGCCATTTTCCTTTAGTAATTTTTTGCACTCTTTTAATATTTCTGTCGGGCTATTTAATTTTTCAATTTCGTTTGAAATAACAATATAATCATATTTCACTTCTTCATAATTTTCATTTGCACTTAAAAAATGCATTTCTTTACTCACGCACTTTAAAAATTCCGCTACAACATCATTTTTTTCGCCATAATATAATATCGAGCTCTCACTATTAAAGTCGTACCAATTCACAATTGCTTTTTTCAAGTCTTTTATTATGTCATCAATTATATTATTGTTCATACTCTAAAGCCTTTCATTTACACAATTTAAGTGCTTTTTAAATTTCAACAATTTCACAAATAGCATTGCATATTTTTTCTCCGGAAGTACCATCTAAATTTTCTGCAATTTCACTTAAAGATTCCCTTTGTAATTGTTTTATATCTTCAAAACCGCCTACAGCCAGGTCTTTTATAAATTCGTTAAAAGAAAACAGTATACATTCACGCTTACAAAAAGTTTCTTTAAAATCTCTACGGAAAAAGCCTTTAGATTTTCCCAAAGCGTTTGATTTCACTTCATTATAACTTTTTTCATCTAATTGTATATATCCAAGCGAGACTTCGTCTTTTTCAAGGTCGATATTTAATATTTCGCCATCAAAATTATTTTGCAAAATAAGTTGACTTTCGTTTTTATAAATAGGCATACTTTGCGAATATTTAATTTTGTTATTCATGTCTTCTTGTGTAAGCTGCTTTTTAAAAAGTTCGGGCATATAAATTGATGCAGCGCCCGTTACTTTATTTATTTTAACCATTGAATTTGAAAGTGCAGGCATGGTGTAAACATAATCTTTATAACAATAAAGCCCTGAATGCGGCAACGTCCTTCCATAAACACTTTGCCAGCTTTTAAATTCAGGTGGCATTGGGTAGCTAACTGTTTCACCACTATGCTTATTATATCGCACCACCTCGCTGTCGTAAACACCTGCAAGCCAAAAATACTCGCTGTCAAAGCAAATATCAATGTAACTTTGAGTTTTCGGCCCAACTTCGTACAACGTAAAAGTTTCTTTTTCCATATTAAAGCAAGTAATTATGTTAGAGTGATTAGAAACTATATAAACTTCTTTGTCAATTTGCACAAAATTATAACTATCGTCGTAATAAATTATTGAGCCCTGTGAAACAGGTGGTATAGGAAACTCTTTAAAACTAAAATTATTTTTAACAGTGTCAAAAATAATTATTGCATTATTTTGCTGTGGCAAATAAATTATTTTATGTTTATAACGCAAAATTTTCATGCATTTAGCAGGCTCTTTAAAATTTAATAGTTGTTCCATTTTATTTTTTTGTATATTATACCTATAAAAATATTGTGACGACAACGGTGACAAATATAATTTACCGTTATAAGAAACATGAAAATTATATAATGCATTAAAAGTATTTTCTGCACTTAAAGTCATCAATTTTGCATTTTTTAGTTCAGAGTTTACTTTAAAAACACCATTAATTATTCCCGAGGTTGTATAATAATCATTGCCTATTTTTGTAAGCTGTTGGCAAAAAAATCTTGTATTTTCGCGCTCATTTATAGCGTTAAGATAATAATTAAAAATAAAAACAGGCTTGTTTGCTATGCCAAATAAGTTTAAAACAGAACTTGCATCATCTCCAATATATGCATCGCAAATTGCAACTGTATTTGTTATGTTTGGCGTTGTGTCTAATATTCCAATATTCTCACTTTCAAAATAATTCAGTAGAGTATCATATTTTTCACGCAAATTTGGGCGCATGCTATCAATTGTAGAGCTTAATAATGGATGAGGCCGCCAAATTACTACAATTGATTTTTCATTTTTAATGTATTCAAAAACAGATTGCAATTTATTTAACACTATTTCTCCCAGCATTAAAACAGAGCTAATTGTAGTGTTTAGCATAACTACTTTTTTTCCTTTTAATAAATGTTTCCATGTATTTGGAATGTCGCCGCCTTTTTTACAAACTGATATAACTGCATCTAATTTCGGCGATCCAAGTGCCAAAACTTTATTATAAAAAGGAGTTGTAATAAATTGTTCTTTAATACTTTTTGATTGCACAACAATATAATCCACATTATTATACGCGCTCAATTGCATATGTTCTTGCTGAAATTCTCCTGTTGTATCATAATATGGTATGTAAACAAGTGTATTTACATTTTGTTTAATGTTCTTTGAATAATACTCCTCGTAAACTCTTGTAACATAATTATAATCATCATAAGGATTATGAATAAACGCTACTTCAGGCGCATTTTTAACAAGCGAATATTCACTGTAATGTACTGCATTTACTTCTTTAGGAAAAAGGTCTATTTCATAGCAATCTTTCCATGTGTTTGTATTATTATCAAAAGTTCTGTACGGTATAGGTACAACTAAACAATTATAATTCGGCTTTTGTTTATATGCTTCGTAAACGCTCGCCATGCTGTCCCACATAGAAGATGAATAAGGAAAAAAAACTACTTCATAAGTTATATCTTGATTTGATATTATATTTATTACGCTATTAATTAAGATATCTTGCTTTTTTAAATCGTCATTTGTAATATCTTGCTTTTGGGCTAGTGGTAGCAAGTTATTGCAGTAAGTTTCAAGTGCTTTGTCAATTAAGTTAATGTCACTTGAATGTTGTGCGGCAGTGTTGCCAATAGCAACTACAGATTGCTGGCATAAAAGCAAATACTCAACCCTATTTTCTGCGTTATGCTCATTTAAAATAATATTGTGCATTTCCAAAACGGAACTGCACAGTTCTAATAAATTATTTTTAATGTAATTCCTCATTTTTCCCTCACACACTATTTATCATTTTTTATTTCAACCGCCAAATCGGGTTTGTTTGTAATAATCGCGTCTACGCCCATATTCATAAAGCAGCGCATATTGCTACCTTTGTTTACAGTCCACACATTAACAATTTTTCTTTCATTTTGTAATTTTTTCAGCTCGTTTTCTGTGCACAAATAATACGCCGGGTGTGCAATTTGTATATTATATTTGTTTAAATATTCATGCATATCTAATATACCATCTGCATACAAAAATGCACATTTTGCTTTTGGGCACATATTTTTAACTTTTAAAATGCTTTCATGGTTAAACGAAGAAAAAACAACCTTATCTAAAACGTTATAATTTAACACCTTGTTTAAAATAGCTTTTTCAATGCCGCTGTATTGTAGTATATTGTTTTTAATTTCTATATTAAGTAAAAAGTTTTTGTCTGAAAATTCTGTTAAAATTTCGTCTAATGTTGGAATTTTTATTTCCCTGTATTTTTGCATATTATTGTTAAAATTAAACTTTAAAAGCTCGTTTAAAGTAAAGTCTTTAACAAATCCCTCACCGTTTGAAGTACGGTTTATTGTCTCGTCATGCACAATAATCAGTTTTTCATCTTTAGAAAAATGCACATCAAACTCTATTCCGTCTGCGCCCATTTCGTATGCAAGTTTAAAGGCTTGCATAGAATTTTCCGGCGCGTATTCGCTTGCACCTCTATGTGCCAGCACCTTTGTTTCGTAAACACCCATAAAAGCTCCCTTTATGCGTTCATTCGCAAAACTTCCTCAAATAAAATAATGTGTTTTGCGCCAAAATTTTGCAGCTGCAAAAATATTTCTTCGTAATATGAACTTGTTATTACAAAAACAGTATTTTGCATGTCTAGCAGTTTTATCTCTTGTGGGCTGTAAATTTTAACATTATGTTTTTCTGTTCCCCAAATATTTTCATTATTATCAAAAACAGCACAAGGTTTAAACTGTTTACCGTATTCTGTAATTATCAAACATCTTTCCAGAGCCAAACAGCACAATTTTTTTATCGTTAACAAGTTTAAGCTCGTCTTCAAAGTGTACAATTTTACTAAAGTGTTCGCCTAAAGAATAAATGTATTTTAAAGTATGTGGTAAAAATGTAGGTGGTGTATTTAAAAAAACTTTTGTGGGCTCAAAACTGAAAACACCGTCAAACCCTATTTTTCGCAGTGCCACCAAAAAGCCGCTCCAGTTTGTGCAACACCCACCGCTTGGAGAATAATTAAAAGTGTACGGAAGTTGGTGGTGGTCCTCACAACCGTCATTATCGTGTAAATGCAAAACTTTTAAATGCTTGCCAAGTGTGTGCACTTCACGGCTTATGTTTTGGCGTAATGCGTTTGCGTGTCCAATATCAAAACACGCAGCAAGGCAGTTTTTATTCAAGCTTGTATTTACTTGTTCAATCATTTTAACTATGTCTGCAGCACTACTGCAAATACCGCCTACAATACGCCCATTATAGCGGGCATGTAAATTCTCTATACAAATTATTACATCGTATTTATTGCCCAATTCGCCTAGTTTTTCAAAATATTTTACATTAAAGGCCCATTCCTCTTCTATGCTTAAGGCAACGCCTTTTTGTGCCCACATCCTATTACAAAGATGAACGGGGTGCACAACATAATTTTTACACCCTAATATATTGCAAGCTTTTAGTCCATGCTCATGTTGTAATAAAAGCTTTCCAAAATCTTCAAAAGGTTCAAAATTCATAAAGCGCGGTGCGTGTGCCTGGTTAAAAGCAATACCATATTTTTCTGCAACACGTTTATGCTCATGCAAATATTCTAAATCTGCAAAAGCGTCAAAGTCTTGCCAGTCAATGTTAAAATCAATATAGGCAAAGCCGGCCGTTTGAACTTTGGCATAGCTATACTCAAGGCAATTATTATTAATTATTTTATAAGATTGTATACCAACTTTGTGCATTTATTCTCCTAAAATTGTTTTATAGGCGGTGTAGAAATTTAGATGCTTATATACATCCAAATAAGACATATAATTTGTTATACCAAGGTTTTTTAAGTGCTGTTCCATTTCAGGGAATAACTTTTCGCCCACTGCAAGAACAACAAAAAAATCAGATGAATTATTTTTTATGCTATCAATTTCTATAATATCAAATTTTAAATCCATGTAATTATCACTTGGGTTTATTTTTGTAACTGCAAAACATTCTACTTCATCACTTAGCCACAAAGAATTTAATTGTATCAAAAAGCCAATACCTACTTTGCCAGCGCCATAAATTACCGTGCGGTATTTTTTCACTTTTTGTATAAATTCATCAATAAACACATCCCTGTTTATTTTATAGCCAATTACCTTTTTTGCTACAAATTCTGTATCATCAACAATTTTGTTTATAGCATTACCAATTGATTTTTCTAATTCCGGCAAGGTTTCTTTTATTTCTTTTTCGTGTTGCAAAATAAATTTTTTCATCTCGAGTACAAAATCTTGCATTATATCTTCATGAAACCGTTTAAATTGCCAACTACTTTCTTTAAACCAATATTCATAATAATATTGTACAATTTCAGGCCTATTAACCTTAATTTTTCTCATTAGAGGATGCATAAAGTTGTATTCATCATTAATTGCTGTAATTTTGCCTTTGCTTTTCATGGAGGCTGTTGGGTTATCAATTCTATAATTGTAAAAAGCTTTATCTACAAAAGCCATAGTGGGAAAATTAAACACTACAGCAAACAAAAAACTTGTATCCTGATAAGAAGCTCCCGGTGTTTCATTAAATCGTATATTATTTAATTTAATAAAATCTGTTTTATAAACATTTGTCCAAATACATTTTATTTGAAAAAGCATAAAAATATCTTTTGTTGAAATATCATCTTTAAAAACTTTATCATGACCTTTAGAAAAATTAGGCATGCTATTAGATTTTGTTATTTGCAAATCTCCATTTGATTTACTGTAAACCCAGTTGTGATCAGATTTAACAAACTGCGCATTGCATTGCTTTGCCTTATTGTACAAAGT
>CAYJDK010000011.1:8523-10339 GCA_964368905.1 uncultured Bacteroides sp. | reverse complement strand
GCTCGGCTCAATAAAATCATCACTTTCTACTATGCCTATATATTCACCGCTAACGTTATCTAGCCCAATATTCATAGAGTTTCCATAACCAGTGTTTTTTTTATGTATTACTTTTATACGTTTATCTTTGCTCGCATATTCATTTAATATTTCGCCACAATTATCTGTTGAGCCGTCATTTACGCATATAATTTCAATATCTTTAAGCGTTTGGTTTACAACACTGTCAAGGCATTGACGAAGATACACTTCAACGTTAAATATTGGGATTATTATTGAAATTTTCGGCATAAGAGTTCCTTCCTTTTATAACATTATTATAAATTGCAAACATAGTATTTGCAACAGTGTTTCTATCATGAGTTACACTTGCTCGACGTTGGGCATTTTGAGATAATTCTATTGCAATATCATTGTTATCAAAAATTTTATTTACATAATATGAAAGCATATACGGCGCATCGTATTGATAAATAAACCCTTCTTTTTCATGCGTGAGCAAATTTTTAATTCCACCAACATCAGACGAAACAACAGGTACACCCAAAAGCATAGCCTCAGCAACAGCATTTGAAGAGTTTTCAATTGAAGAAGCCGAAACAAAAACATGCGATTTTAAGTACCTCTCACACATTTGTTTTTCATTTAAATATCCTAAGAAAGTAACTTTATCTTGCAAGTTGTATTTTTTTATCAACTTTGCCAAGTAGCGCTTATATGTTCCAAGTTTGTATTTGTTTTTTAACTTAATAGTTGTTGGGTCTAGCCCTGTTGTGTATAAATGTACGTTAGGATGTTTTTTTAATATTTCCGGCATAGCTTCCAGCATTAAATGAAACCCTTTAACAGGGTATAAACACTGGCTTACAAATATTGAATATTCTTCGCAATCATTTTTATTCCAACTGTAATTATAAAATTCTTCGCGCAAACTCTCATTGCAAAAGAAATAATTGCAAACAGGGTTAATTTGCTCCATGCACGCCTTGTCCCAATCTGTTCGCCCTATAACATTTTTGCATTTTTGTAGCGCCTGTACTTCCCAATTACCTCTCTTTTCAAATTGATTTTTTTTCAAATAAACATTGCTTTTATAAAATAGTTCTCTTAAAGTAAAGCTATATATTGTTTTTAAAGGTAAATTAGCATAATAGTGCTTAGCAATAACACTCACAAGTCCTTGTATGTTTATAATTGTTTTGTCTAGTAAATTTAACTTTTTACAAACATTTATCATCTTCAATGTATGTTCACATTCTGTACCAAATATATGAATAATATCAGGCTTAAAATTATTAATTGATGCCTCAAAAACTTCTGTAATATTATTTTTTGTGAAACTACTATATTTTATGCTATCTACTTGACCATTCAAATCTTTACAATACGGAAACAAATAATTAATTGTGCAGTCTTTATTACATGTTAAATTGTCCACAAGGCTTACTATCCAACCGCCATAATTACTTTCTTTAATATTATTTTGCTTAGAAATTTTAGGTAAAGGTAAATTGCACAACAATAAAATATTAATCATACTACCTCTTTTACTCTTTAATTACGCCTGATTGCAAAACACTATTTATTTTTCCTGCTACGTAAGTGGGTGTTGCTTCGCAAAATGTTTTTTCTACTACTTTAAACAAAACCTCTTTATTTATGTTATTTTCTACAAAATTTTCAAAATCTGAGTATTGATTATTATTGCTTGTTTCATCATAAACATATTTTAAGGGATACTTTTGCAAGTAATTTATGCTAGGGCAATTAACAATTTTTTTAATAAACATAATAGGTTTACCTATTGAAAAATAGT
>CAYJDK010000011.1:7039-8513 GCA_964368905.1 uncultured Bacteroides sp. | reverse complement strand
CTGGGGACTTGGTTTGTAAAGGTGTTGCCCGAACATAATAAAAAGTCTGCCTTTTTCATACTTGCAATTGCAATAGAAAGTTCTACTCTTTCAAAAACCTCAATATGTTCAGAATATTGTTTTGATAAATCAAAAATTGTTTCAGATTGAATATTTCCTAAAAAATAAAATTTTATTAATTTACCACTACATTTAAAATTATTTTTTATTATAAAAAACATGAATTTTTCAACGCTTCTATATTCATCGCTTAAAAAGCCTGTATATAAAATGTTAATATAATTGTTGCTAAAATTTATACTACTTGGCATGCACTGTTTTGCCTGTTTTATTACCGGGAATTCTAGCGGTGTTATCTTATTACAATATTTTTTGTATGCTTCATGTAAAACGTATTCATCTTTCAATAACGGCGTAGTAAAAATATGTTCAGCTTTTTCAAAATTCCCAATTTCTTGTTCTATTCGCTCTTCTTTACTTTTTATGTAATATTCATGAAACTCGTGTAGCCCCCATGGGTCAAGTTGATAAATATATTTTTTACAGTTAATATTTTTATTAAGCATAATAGCTTGTGTAGGGCCAAAAGGCATCATAACAGTAATCAAAGCTTGTATTTTGTGTTCTATAATCAATGCTTGTACATCTTTTAAATACAATGAATAAAGAGTTGTTTTATCTTTTCTGTCGCAATCATATGAAAAATATTTATATATTATTGAATCATTTTCTACAGTATCTGTTTCAAAAGATATGCCACATACTATGCAATTATTATTAAGCTTACTTAGTTGTATAGCTGTCTCTACTGCAATTTTGGAGCTGGCACTAAATTTTTTATTCAGAGTGCCTGCACTTACTAAAATGTTCATTGCTTAATATCCTTTTATTATATTTTTAAATATTACTAGAAAATAGTGATTTTTAAACTTTCCTTAAACTTCTTTATTCAGTGTTGAAATTATAATACATAAAAATTATTTAATTTGTACTTTCACATTGAATTTACATTAAAAGTTCATCGGCAATTGTTAATGGTTTTTCCCAAATTATTTTATTTTCTGGTATGCTATATTCAGATGTTAGCTCATTTATAATTTGTTGCGCAAGACTTTTATTATTATTTGCTATAACAACAACCTCATAGTTTGTAGTTTTAAGTGAGTCTAATCCTTTAACGGTAATATCTCCGATTACTGCTCCTTTTTTATTTTTATCAACAATACTTAAAACTTTTATACCGTTTTGTTTGTTAAAAAAATTATAATATGACCTACCAACTTCTCCGGCACCATAAATAACAATTTTTGTAGATTTTTCTAATTTGTCAATCGGGAAGGAATACATTATTAATAATTTACTAAGTGAGAGAGGCGTAAGATTAATTAAGTTATTTAAATACCATTTATTTAAAAATCGGATTAAATCATCATGATTATTATGAATATTAAAGTTTGAGTACAAATAATTGTAA
>CAYJDK010000011.1:0-7029 GCA_964368905.1 uncultured Bacteroides sp. | reverse complement strand
AAACACGTGTTAAATCTGCAAGATAATGTTCTTCTTTCTTTATTTTTTTACAAACAGAGCTTTCATTTGTTTGATTATAATGATAATACGCATCATTTGCAATATATATAGACCTACAGTTAGCAACACATAAAAATGTAAAAGCAACGTCTTCCGGATAAACTATTTTTTCAGGAACACTCAAATAAAACTCCTTAACCAAATCATTTTTATATAATTTATTCCAACAAGTTCCATAAACATTACTAAGCACATCTGCATATGTAGAAAAAGTATTATCCACTTTACTGCTTTCTTCTCCCAGCCTAATAAATAACCCGTGCTTGTCTTTAGTGCTTTTATAAGAATGGTCTTTATATTCAAAAATTGTACCTGACGCTACAACTTCCACATTATATTCTTGAATAAAATTAAATAGCTTTTCAAACATGTATAATTCTATCCAGTCATCACTATCAACAAATCCAATATATTCACCGCTCGCCACCTGAATTGCTTGCTTTCTTGTGGCTACCGTACCGCTATTTTCCTTATTAATAAGAATTATTCTATCATCTTTTTTTGCATACTGGCTACAAATATCTAACGAATTATCCGTAGACCCGTCATTGACTAAAATTATTTGAATATTTTTATATGTTTGATTTATAATGCTCTCTATACATCTATTTAAATATTTTGCAGTATTGTATACAGGTACAATTATGCTTATTAACTTGCCCATGAAATGGATTACCTCTTTTCATTTTGCTTATTAAACACATATTCGGCAAATTCAAAATCAATAAAATCATCTATATCGGTTGATTCTACAACACTCATAGTAAATAACTTTGGGTTTTTAGCTATAATGCTTTTTGACTTTATCATGTCTTCACGTTTTATAAAATTAACAGCAAAATTTAGCGCGCATATATCAGGTAAATCTTGGCTACGAGGTTGATTATCGGCATCGTAATTAAGGGGCTTGCCGTTAAGCCACATAAACTCTTTAATAAAATGAGCCGAATTTAAAGACATGAATTCATCGCCCATTTTTTTATAAGCTTCAAACATTTCATAATACGTTTCATCTTTAACAAGTGGGTTTGTACAATTGGTGTAAACAACCACATCGCAATCTATGTTTTGCGCCATATTCTCATATACATCATTCATAGATACATCGTTACTTGCGTAAAGCTCTTCTCGTTTCACTGCTTCGCAGCCAAGGCTTTTGGCTATCTCTAAAATTGTTTCGTCGTTAGAGTTAACAACTACACCGTCAAAAAAGCTTATTCTCTTTAATTGCTCTAGCTTATACTCTAAAAGTGTTTTACCTGCAAAAGGGCGAATATTTTTGTCTTTTACCCTAACCGAACCCGAGCGCGCCGCAACCATAGCCTTAATAACCATATATGCCTCCCTTTGTTGCTTATTTTAAAATAAGCTGTCAAAATCCACTCTTTCAAATACTTCAAGGCATCCGCCTCGTGTTGCATTGTAAATTTTTATGCCTAGTTCATCAGCTACTTCTTTTGCTTTTTTGTAGGCTAAATGCATTCCTTTCACATTTGCCTTGTTGCCTGTTTTAACTATTTCAGATGTTTGATTATAATACTCATTTGTAAAATGCAACGTGTGAACATCTGCATCTTTAGGATAATTAAAATCTACTCCCAAAAGATATATTTCTTTAAAACCCATATAAACGGCAAATTGCAAACAAATATATGTTATTGTCCAACCATCATAAAGTCGTTTAATTAAATCAAATGAAAATCTTGGTAATTCTGTTCTACAATACTCTACACATAAATGAAATTTATTAATTTCATTGTCGGTGTTTTGCTCCCAAAAAAGGTCTACCGTATCCGCTACAAATTTTTTACTAAATTCTAAATCAATAATTTTTTGAGTGTTTTCAGCAATTGAAATTTTGTCTGCGATTATGTAATAATTGGGTTTCCATTTAGTCCTATTGAGGGCCGGAAAAATATTATTCATACTAAACACAAATTCATTATTTTCCCATAAGATATCTAAATCACTTGTTTTTAAACTCGGGCCTGTTGCAACTATAAAGCAACGCTTGCCGGTATGTATATTTTCGTAGTCAGCAATACGTTTATTATGCTTTTTTTCATTATACGTCGATTGATCATATACATTAATAATCATATTTTTCGTATAGCTCTCTAATGCTAACAACTCGTTTTCACTCCTGATTGTGTAATAAATTACCTCTTGTAAAGATATTTGAACACTCTTAATTATGTTATTCAGTAAATCAAATTCTTTTATAATATATTTTTGAGTTTCAGTAAATCCATTGGGAGGTTCAACAATACTAATATTGCTACAACCTTTTGACTCCAAAAAACGATATACTGCCATAGAAAAGAGAGTTAAACCATAAATTGCTACTTTAGTATTTTTTGTAATTTCCTGAACTGAAAAAAAATTCGGAAACTCAATTTTATAATTTGAAGCACATTCCATAGGGCAATCAGATAATATGAAATATTTTTTTATATTGTTATATTCAAGCGTATTGATAATCTGATAACAAGTGATAGGTGTTACAATAATAAAAATATTACTATATTTTTCTTTATAAGTATCTAAATTAATGATATCTATTCCTTCAAATTGTGTGCCCCATAAATTTTTATCACTATCAATTATAGCAACAAAATCAAAACCTTTCATTGAACGCAAAAAATTCTTACAAACTTCACCAGCACCCCAAAGAACGTATTGTTTTTTGTCAACAAAATTTAAAAACTGCACCATTTTTCACCTTAACCATGTCATATTTTTTGTTTAAACTTACTTTTCATTAAGTTAATATTTAATACCAATTACGCATTAATTATTGCACCCTTATTATATTTAAAACACATCGCCTTAAATCAATGTCTTCAGCATCGTTATAATAACATATATAGCCATTTGTAATAATTTCAAAGTGCTTTTCATCAAAAAAACCACGGATAAACTTTTCATCATATTGGGTATGATATGCACAAATAAATCCCATAAAGTTTTTTGAATTTTTTATGGAATTTTCAGCACCCAAAAGAATATTCTGCTCAGCACCTTCTGTGTCAATTTTAAATATATTAATTGATTCGCCATTAAGTAAAGTGTCTAATTTAATTGAAGTGCCACTATCTTTGTTGTCTAATGTTTTATGAATAATTTTGACTTTGTGGCTATAGTCTTTAAATGTAATTTTAAGCGCCTCTATCCAATCCGAATCACTTTCAATAACATATAATTTGTCAACACTGTCCACATGACTTAAAGCAAAAACTCCTTCAGCCGCTCCAGCATCAATTAGTATTCCACCATCATGATTTTCTATAAATTTCGAATTGTAATAATGTGGTGAAGCTGTATCTTGTTCCAAAAGAATACGATTAATATATGTTTTTGCTTTTAATTCAGAAGAATATTTTTTAGAAAGATACATTTTTTTATTTTGCCAAAAATAAAAATACATTAAATGTTTTTCATCAAAATAAATTTCCAAATTATTCAAACTATAATTTTTAGTAAACTCATAATTGTAATAATCTAGATTATTATTGTTTAAATATTTTAAAATCTGACATATTTCAACATCTTTGTTATTTTTATATTTCTTTAAAATCATTTTTTTTATATTGTTTAAAATATAGTCATCCTGCACAATCAAGTTTTCATTGTAACCTAAGTTTTGAGTTAAAAAATTACTAATTTCATCAAAACTATTCCTCGGAGTTACAACAATCTTTTCACAGCAAAAACCACTATGAGGCTGACAAATTTTTTTGTTCGCATCATATAAATTACTATTTATATCCCATATTTCTAAAATTTCAAACATGTCTAAAAATTCACATGTTTTAAGCAACACTTCACACCGTTCTCCTGCCCCATATAAAACAATTTTTTCTTTACTCATTTTCCACCTTCTACAATTTTACAAATATCTTAATAGCTAACAAAATAATAAATATGCTAAAGAAAACAAAAGTAGCGTTCATGTATCATTTAAGAGGTAAGTTGAATTAATTTCTATATAAATTTTTATATAACCACTCTAATCGTTCAGGATAATCTTGATTTTTTTCAATATAAGAATGTTTGAATTTTTCAGCTAACTGTTGACAATAGATTAATCCAATTTCGTCACGCTGCTTAATACATATTTCTGCAAGCAAGATACAGTGGTAAACTAAAAAACGTTCTACATACATAATAATATCGTTTTTGATATTATTATGTTTAAAGCAATCAATTAGCTTTATGTATGCTGTAAGCCAATCTTTTCGCTTGCTTATATTTTCAGAATGACATCCACTGTCACCTCGTTGACGATAATGATAATAAACTTGATTTAAAAAAAGTGCAGAACGCACATTGAGCGCTAATTGACCAAGCATTAAAACGTCTCCACCCAATTTCAAACTTTCATCGAACATTAGCATTTCACCTTCACTATTAAAAAACAGTGTTCTTTTATAAAGTTTGTTCCACATGTATGCAAAACTACGAAAACTATCACGTTTATAAATATAATACATTAAATCATCTCGGGAGAACGCTATGTTTTCCGGCACTATTTCATTGTTAAAAATCGGTTGCGACTCTTCATCAGTATCACTGCTCCAACTACTTGCTACTAAATCAACCTCATGAGACTTAAATTCGTTTAATAACATTTCATACATTTGGGGTTCTATCCAATCGTCACAATCAACAAAAGCAACAAACTGACCTGTCGCTCTTTTTAATCCTTCATTTCGTGTTGCACTCTCGCCTCTGTTTTTCTGATGAGAAACAGTTATTCTATTATCTCCCATCGCATACTCATCACATATTTCACTCGAAGCATCTGTAGACCCATCGTCGATTAAAATTATTTCTAAATTTGTATGAGTTTGATTTATTACACTTTCAATGCACTGTCTTAAATACATTTCTGTATTGTAGACAGGAATTATAACGCTAATCAAGTCTTTCATGTTATAAGCTCCTTAATAAACTCACAAACCCTCTCACTCGCCCTACCATCCGCCAGCACCCCGTGCTCTTTCAAAAATTCATCAGCACTTTTTATATATTCCGCTCTATCAAAATCCAATACAGCCGCTAAAAGCGCTTCGTTGCTTTCGCAAAAAGCAAATGGGAGTGCTCGCATATCCCACATTAAATTTCCGCGCTCTTTTATGTATTCTTCATAATCATCGGCATATATAAATGTTGTCACTTTTGCACAAAGCGCGTCGAATGCGGCGCTTGAATAATCTGTTATAAAAACATCACACGCAGCAATTAGCTCATTCATGTCGTCTGCTGTACTTACGTCCACCATATTGTCAGGCTTTTCATCTAGTGGCATTTCAGCCATGGCGGCCGCAAGTTGTGGGTGCATTCTTAAAAACAAATGCCATTCTCCACCAAACTTTTGGTGCAGTGTGCTTTGCAGTTTTGCAAAATCAAGTGTTGGTATTTCAGAATAAATACTGCGTTTACCTTGCTGGCTTCCACCACGAAACGTAGGTGCATAAAGCACAATTTTGCTACTTGCTTTTAGGCCATATTTTTTTCGTATACTCTCATACGTGTGCTCTCTATCGTTAAAAAAAACATCGCATCTGGGCAGGCCTGTTTTAACTATCTCACCGTCATATAATAACATATCGGGATACAGCTTTGTACACCAGTCACTATCAGATATTACACAGTCAATTAATTTTGAATCTTCCCTACTTATTACTTCGGCAATTTTAGGGAAAAGTTTACCTCTGAATTTACCAATAGGCTTTGTTGCAATGCCTGCATGCCACGTTTGTAAATAAAATTGGCCTTTTCTTTTTAAAGTTCCCAGTGGCTTTCTTGTATTATCCACCCATACTTTTGCTGTTGATAAATGAAACGCCCTATTTAAAAGTGTATTTTTAACCACTTTTATTCCTTTTGGAAATTGTTTGCGGGTGTCATTTACAAGCCAAATTATATGCAAATCCAGCTTTTGCTCAATCAGTTTTGTTGCTATATATCTTGGGTTGCAACAAAACCCACCATTGCCCTCAAAAGAAGTAAAAACTACTTTTTTGCTGTCAATGGCAAAAATTTGCATTAATTTGTAAAAAAAACTAATCTTTTTTGCTTTTTTAAACCTTTTACTTATTTCTAAATCCTGCATATAAAACCAACTTTGTTATCATTCTTGTAAAGCCATTGTTTTATTTTCTTTTTTCCAAAAACGCCTCAAGCACACCCGCCATTGCTATTGACTCGCCCTCAGTTAAACGGTTAATTTTATGCTCATAACCGTTTATTCTGCTTACAAATTCGCTTATTTCATACCGAAGGCCACTACCCATAAATTTTGTGTTATACTTTTTGTTTTGTGTACTATCTTCAAAACAAACTTCAAATTCTTGCATTAACCACCAAGGAGATTTTGCAAGTATGTATCCTTTTGTACCTGATATTAAAAGCTGACCGTCTGACTTTACGCCCAGGCCTGTTTTTGCAGTGGCAAGGCCGTGTTTAAATTTAAAAAATGCTTTTGTATAAATGTCTACTCCGTTTTCAGCACTAAAATATTCAAAATTAACGCTTTCGTAATTACAACCGAAAATTTTAAATATAGGCAGCAAAACATAACTTCCAAGCTCTGTAAAGCTTCCGCCATGCTTTACATCAGTCATTTCTCTCAAATTACTATCTACAAGTTTAGTAAAGCATGCCTCAACATCGCGCACATTGCCAATTGTTCCGCTTCTTACCATGCCAAGCAATTGTTGAAATCCCGGTGCATATACCGTTTTTACACCCTCTAACAAAATTAAACCTTTTGTTTTTGCAAGTTTATACAGCTCTTTTGCATCAGTGCTTTTTAACACCATTGGTTTTTCACAAATTACGTGCTTTCCATTTTCTAATGAAGATTTTATGTAAAAATAATGACTATCGTGCGGGCTCGCTATATAAACTGCATCTATTTTTTCATAAAACTCTTCTAATGTTTTACAGTATTCAAGCAAATAA
>CAYJDK010000010.1:0-20492 GCA_964368905.1 uncultured Bacteroides sp. | reverse complement strand
TTTTAAGTAACGATATTGATAATTAAAACCACCCTCGTTTGTAAAGTTCTTTTCCATACTAGCTTTCGTTGTTATTGGCTCATCATTTAAAATGCCGACAAGGCTCCACGTACCGCTTGAAATAAAAACAGCATCTTTACATGTTGTTGGCACAGCTAAAAAAGCGCTTGCTGTGTCGTGTGTTGTAGTTAAAACAACGTCACAATTGAAACAAACTTCTCGCTCAATGTCTTTTTTCAATCTGCCTACTTTAACAGTGGGTTGCTCTATTTTTACAAAAATATTTGGTGGCAAATTAAACTTATTGATAAGTTCAAAATCCCAGTTTCTTGTTTTAGCGTTTACCAGGGCAGTGCTTGTTGCATTTGTGTATTCTTGCAATATGTTGCCAGTTAATAAGTAGTTCAAATAATCAGGTATCATAAGCATGTATTGAGCACTTTCAAGTTGCTGTGGTGCTTGCTCTTTAAGTGCCATGAGCTGGTACACCGTATTAAACTGCAAATATTGTATTCCTGTTTTGGCATAATGTTTACAAAAAGGCAAAAAACTATCGACTTTTTGCCGCATATTTGTTGTTCGCTCATCCCTATAAGCAACGGCATCGCCTATAATTTCACCGCTGTTATCTAACAGTACAAAGTCAACCGCCCAAGTATCAATGCCTATAAAATTCGGTATTTCGTTTTTTTGCTTACATGTTTTAAGCCCTTTTAATATAGAGTTCCATAAATAATCTATATCCCAGCAAACGTGCCCGTCCTTTTCTATCTGTCTATTTTCAAACCTATATATTTCTTTTAACTCAATTTTATTATTTATTAGTTTAGATATTATAAGCCTGCCACTGGAGGCCCCTATGTCTATCGCCAAATATTTTTTCATTGTTTTATCACCTGCACCCATTTTACATGCTTTGTTATTTTATAATGTGACATAAAAAGCCTACATTTTCACAATTATTCTTTCCAAATATGCACAAATTGTGTGTCTGCCCAGCCGTGGCTGACTATTGCTTTTCTGCCAAGCTTTGTGTCAATAATTTTGGCGCCAACATGGTGCTCAAATCTATCGTCCAGTGTGTATCTTTCCCAATATAGTCCTTTTTTATCTGAGTTTTTATACACAACTAATTTACACCTGCTTCTATACGGCTTAAATGGGTCGTGCTCTGCCGCTATTACCTCCGGTATACCGTCGTTGTCAATATCACAAACACTAAGTGAATGTGGGCTGCGAAGTGCATCTATTGTTTGCATTTTCCAGTTTTCATCGTCTTTATTTGTATCCGCTTTTGGGTTTTCAAACCAAACAATCTTGCCAAAAGGCGTTTTTCTTGTCTCGTAATCGCATGTCTCATTAACGGCAATAATATCCGGCACTCCGTCTCCGTTTACATCTGCCACAACAATGCGGCTACCAAAAAATTCATCTGTATATCTGTGCATTTTAAACACTTTTGGCTCAACTTGCTCATACCAGTGCGTTCCGCTTACAATCACTTGCTTTCCGTCGCCGTTTAAATCGGCTATCACTAGCCCCTCGTTATAATTTTCATCGCCTATCAGTGTTTTCTCCCACAGTTCCCCAAGTTTTTTGCACTCAAAAAGCTCCGGCACAAAACCACGCACGTTACTGTTGTGGTATGCAAGTGCCAAACATGTGTTGCCGTTTTCAAGCAGCTTATTGCTAATTGCAACGGCGTGTGGCCACGGGCCGCTCCCTGTCCCTATTTCGTAAATTTCCCATATGTCATTTTTCGGGTCGATAGATTTTAGACAAACCAACTCGTTTCCAAGTGTAAAATACATAGTTTCGTTTGTGCTGTTAGCACGTTTTTTGGTGCCTATAATCTCTACTGTGCCATCACCATCAACGTCAAATGCACAAAGTGCTTGGTGCACTACCGGAAAGTCATGTTTTTCATACGTTTCACCGTCATACCATGCATTTCCGCACACAATATCGTCAAAATTTTTGTGCAAAATCTTTGCGCCAAAAATATTGGTAGAAGTTGTTTGCTTGTCTCTGTCTATAAATTCGTGCTTAAAGTTTAAAATATTGCATTGCTTTTTATGCTTTTTAAAAATTTGCACAACAGGGTTTTGCCATGTTTTGCCTACAATTTCATCCTCGCCGTCACCGTCTATGTCGCACAGCACAGCTTGGTGGGTGCCCTGCCCGTGGTACAGCTCCTCGCACTGCCAGTTCTTGCCTTTGTTTGCTGTGCTGTACATCAGAACTCTTGCATCGGCATTATATGGCTGTTGCCTTCCGCGCTCACTCTTCTCTGCAAGCATAATTTCTACGCCTGTTTGTGTTTTTTTCGCTTGTAATGAATGTGCAAATACAAATTCATCATCTATCTCATGCTCTATAAAGCAATTTTCTTTTTCGCTTAATTTGTTTTCAAACCAAGAGAGCTTTCCCTCACAATACTCTGACTCTACAATTACAATATCACAGCGGCCATTGCCCGTTATATCTATGGCGGCTGTCCTGCACATATCTCTAAAACTTTTTGCGTATGTTTTGCGCACCCATTCTCCTGAATAGCACCCATTTTTCGGCATATGGTAATAATCTGCGCCTGCAATAATTTCCATGTTGCCGTCACCGTCTAAATCGGCAACACTTATGCCCTCAGTTAAATGGCCGCTCATAATCTGGTGCTTTGACATATTTGGAAACTCTTGCAACTTATACACAAATAAACCGGGCGTTTTTGTATAGGCGGCAACTGCAATCATCTCTTGCACGCCGTCGCCGTCGATATCTGCAAAAACAATGTCGTGTGGGTTGCCGGTGCAATAATTATCAATAGTAAGCTTTTTCCAAGGTTTGTTTATGTCATCGCCCACCACAAAGCATACAATTTTAAAAATTCCCACTGCTCTGTTCATCTCTGCGGCGTAAATTTCAAGTATGCCGTCACCATTTAAATCTGCGGCGGCAAGGCCTACGTGGAATGCACCTCTCTCACATATCACACCTTTTGTTTTTTCTTTTGGGCAGTGCCAATACATGCCCTCTTTGCCGCCTGTAATTATATATTTTTGCCCGTTTTCATATAAATCAACAGCCGCTAAGCTGTGCAATTCATCACAATTTTTAGGCAAAGCGTCAATTATTGTCAAGTTCCAATGTTCTTTTTTAGTGTGCATTTGTGCCCTCCGTTTTATTAGGTGCCAAAAGAGCAGTGCTCTGTAAACACCTATTTTAATTAAACATCTATAACATCAATATTTTTAAGTCTATTTATGTGTTTTTTTACATCACTGTAATTATTTGAACTTATAAACCCGAGTGAAAACGTTGCGGGCAAGCTTGTAATGCCGGGCAAAGCCTCTCTCGCAAAGCCAAACACGGCAAGTTCATCAAACACTTGGAATGTTTTTTCAAACTCACTCTCTGCCTCATCATAATTAAAAAACAAGGCATTTTCGGAATTATCACAGCCAAAATAAACCCACTTTTCTTTGCAATTTGTATTTATTTTTTTCTTTTTAAAATAGTGTTTTTCTTCGTTTGCATTCATACAGTATTGCGTGTTCTCATCAAATTTTTTGCCGCCCGGCACACCCTCGTATAAAAATGCAAAGCCTGTTTTCTCGCACTTTAAGACCGTGCATTTTGCAAAGTGCGGGTAAATTTCCCACACACACTCCCAATCTCCCCTGTAAAACCTCTTGCCGCCTGTCGATAGGCGATAACTCGTCTTTGAGCGTATCCTTATGTATATATCGCCTTTTTCCTCCACGATGCTGTGCACCGTGCCGTACCCCGGGTGGAAAATTCCTGCGTATTCCCCATTTGCGCCGTATGTTTGCATATTCGGCACACCTCTATAACAAATTGGGGCACCTATGTTATCATATTGCACCCAATCGTTGCCACTTATATCCCTTATTTCTGAGAATGCACCACCCGTTAAATCGTAGACATACTGTGCGTTTAAAGTGCTTATCTTAATGCTTGGTGCGCCGTGGCACATAAGCTCTTCACACTTTATAAGCACCTCTTTTTTTTGCGGTTTGTCGGCGTAAATTTGCACTTTTATAGGTTTTCCACACAGACATTCGTCGCCGAAATATGTAAAAAGTGTACTGTTTTGTACATCTAACTGGCAGTGTTGCTGTTTGCCTTGTGCGCACACTTTAAAGCTTTCATGCTCTCTTAATAGATTGTCACTCAACTTAAATATCAATAAATTGTCGTGCAGTTTAATAGTGCTCTCATGTAACAGCTCTATCGTCATTTTGCATCCCTCCGCCTGTGTAGTAGTATCTTGTATCACCTAAAACTTTCCATCTTTTTCCTTATGTACTTTTCAACTTTGCCACTGCGCAATTTCACTTCATCATTGCTCAATGTTGTTTTAGCCTTGTAATCAACCCTTGTCTGTGAGCATTGTTCAAACAAAATACTCTCAAAAAGCAGATTTTTAAGTTTGTCGAAAATGCCTTTTTGTTCTACATCTTCGGCAAGGTTTTTCATTTCACATCTGTCGTTTACAACGTCAAAAAGCATACTGTTTTTTAAACACCCGTTTAATAAAAGTTTGTGCTCCTGTGTGCGGTACATGTAGTTTGTAATAGTTTTGCCGTCTTTTATCTTGCGGTTCATCGCCATTGCGCACAGTCCGTCGTCAAAAACTGTTTTTTCTCTAAAACTGCTGTGTTTTTCTTTTAATATTATCGAGAGCACCGTCTGCGCAATGCATGTGTTATCGGATAAATTGAATTTTTTTTGCGCCTTGCCGTCTCCACTGCAAATAATAAGCGGAATTCGCATCAAGGCATCGTACATATGGTTTTGCTTTAACATCATGTGATGAAAGCCCATATAGTCGCCGTGGTCCGACGTGAAAATTATCACACTGCTCTCATATAAACTCTTTTGTTTCAGCGCTTCAATTATATCTCCCACGGCATCGTCTATGTGGGTAATTGCCGCATAATATGCACGTTGCACCTCTTTTAGTGCGCTTAAATTTAACGTTTTATGGTCAAAATATCCTTTGTCGTAATTATAATCACATGTGGGCACATCCTCTGTGTAGCCCTTTAGCGGCTCGATATCCACATCTTTATACATGTTTAGATATTCCTGCGGTGGGTCAAACGGGTGGTGCGGTTTTATAAAGCTGAACATGAATAAATTGTTTTCGTTTTCATCTGCCATTTCAATTTCCCTGACGGCATTGTCTCTTACCCATGTTGTCGAGTGATATTTTATCGGTAAATCTGACGCGGCAGTGCCGAAAGAGTTGAAATAACTTTCGCTAGCTTTTTCACGGTACTCTTTGCGCTGGTCGATAATGTCTATCGCATCAATTTTTTCTTCATTCATCAGGTAAAAATGGTAATCGTCCTCAAAGCGTCCGTTTCCGTCCTGCTCTGCTAAAATCATCTTGTCAAAGCCTATGTCAAGGTAAGTGGGTGTCATGTGCATTTTGCCTACCGCAGTTGTTTTATACCCGTTTTGCCGCAAAATTTTTGGGAATGTGTCAATATTTTCATCAAGCGTACAGTGGTTATTCCACCCCAAATGCTCCGTGGCATAAAGGCCGCTAAAAAAAGAATACCTAGACGGTGTGCAAACGGGATATGACGTAAAATGGTTAAAAAACTGCGTGCCCTCGCCACATAGCTTATCTATATTAGGCGTTTTAACTTGCGTGTTGCCGTAGCAAGCAAGGCAGTCCATGCGCAATTGATCAACCATTATTACAACTACATTTTGCTTTTTCACGTTATCACCCAATCAATTATTATTTCTAATAATGCGCACAACATCGTGCAAATCGTCTGCGGTTTTTTCACACATCACATCTACACCTGCCGCCTTAATGTTGCCGCCGTTCAAACCTATAACGGCAACACCCGCCGAAATGGCCGAGAGCACCCCTGCACTGCTGTCCTCGATTGCAAGCGTGTTTTCACAGTTTCCGCCCACGGCTTTCATCGCCTCATAATAAAGCCAAGGGTGCGGCTTTGCGCAGTAGTTGCCCAGTGTGCCGTAACAATTATCCTCCGGCACTATGCCACCCGTTATAATTTTGTCGTAATAGTCAAAAATTTCTATACCCATTGAGTCACAGGCGGAAATTATCTCAGGCCGTGCCTTTTCAATAAGCCCGCTTGATACGAGCGCCACCTTTACACCGCTATTTTTACAGTAAATTAAAAGTTCTTTAAGCCCTTTTGTAACTTCAAACGGGTTGCCTTTATATGTGCCGCTCTCTATTTGTGCAAGTTCTTCTCTCACTATTTCAAAGTAAAATTTTGTAGCTTTTTCAAGGTTTGCATCTGTAAATTCGGCGTATTTTTTCAACATATAAGTCAAGTGCTCGCTAACTGTGTAGCCGCTTACAAACGGCTCGTCCTCCGCTTTAAAGCGGAAAGTTTCATCACACGTCATTTTTGCCGCAACTGCCTCAATTATATGCACCCAAAAGCCCTCGCTCTGTATACTTGTGCCGTCTAAGTCCATCAAAAGATATTTTATTTTTTTTGGCATGGCGGTGGGCACGTACTGATAGTATGCATTTACACCTGTTCCCAGCGGGTAATGCATAAGCACATCCTCACCGTTTTGCCTGAAAATGCATTTTTCATCATTTGTTACAAAAAGCGCTACTTCACCTTGTGTTTTCTCTTCTCCTATGCCGTTAAAATAGTATTTTTCAAGCTTTTTTAGCTTTTTAATCTTTTCCATCACTTATACCTCAAATTTGTAAGGCGCCTTGTTTTGTGGTAATGCTCGCCGTTGTACTCGTTAAAATTAAGCGCAAATTTCATGTAATCGCTGCGACGCAATAATTTTATTGTAAGCAGGGTTTCACCCTCTAAAAGTTCTACAATTTCACAGTTATTGTTGGGCGTAAAGCACCTCATCTCATCTTTTGCAATTACTTCTTTGTCATCCAGCCAAATTTTAAAGCCGTCAGTGTTTTGGGGCACAAGCCACACCTTTTGCTTAATGGGCGATACAACAGTGCACTGCGCATAAAAGCACATCTGCCCGTCGTATCCTATCTCATCTTCATACGGCAAAAAAGAATTTTTGCAATTTAATATAAAATCCTCATCTTTTATACCCTTTAAAAGTGCGCTCTCATCTGTGTACTCAACGCTTAGCTCCGCTTTGTTATTCACCATATTTTCAACAGAGGGCAGCGTGCAACCCTCTCCATGGCACAGTGGATGGTTTTTATTATACGGGTAGCTTGCCTGCTCAAAAAACACGCCTTTGCATTTGTATGTGGGCAAGCCTGCCACGCCAAAAGTTAACTTTTGCCTTTTGTTTTCCTCCAAAAAACTCAACTCAAAAATGTTTTTTTCAAAAAGCTCATTTTTATCGGCACACATTGTTATCTCGCCCGTTTTGTCGCTGTACTCTGCCGATAAGTTGCCGTTTATTGCCGTGATTGAGACGTCGCTTATTTTTTTATAACCCACAACATTATAAACTGCCTTGCCGCCGAGGTTAATATATGGAGCATCATTATAATTTATAAAGACATCGACGTTTTTCGGCGCTTCATCTTGAAGTTTAATGTATAAATTATACGTGTCTTTTGCCAAATCTTCTATTTTGTCACTCTTGCGTTTTACGTCTATGCCACACACAAATTTGGGGCTAATCAGTGTTTTTAGGCCGCTATCAATTTTGCTGTACCCAAGCACGGTGCCCAGTATTGCGGCGGCGTTGCCGCACGTGCAGTCTGTATCGTAGCCGAGGTTCAAGGCTATGTTAACCGTTTTTTCCATGTCCTTTTCACCAAAAAGCAGTGCCATAATAACAAATGCCATGTTTTGCACGCTGTTTGTAAAGTCTAAATGTCCGTATTTTCTAATAACAGTGTTTTTCAGCTTTTGCAAGTCATCGCCTTTTTTATATGATGTTACAACAAACTGCACCATATCGTAAAATTTATTCTCTTTTTCAATAAAATCAAGGCTGTTTAATAAAAGCTCTACAATGTCATCTTGCATAAATGCAAGGCTCTCTGCCACTGCCATATAACATTCTGCCTGCACAGATAAATCACCGTGGTCAAGTGTTGCATCCAGCATTGCAAAATGCTTTGCAATCTCCGGCCTTTTTGCAAAGGCAAACGCCCAAATTTCGCTCCTTATAGGGCAACCCATGCCGTTTAAAAAGAACTCATTGTCGTAACTGCCGGACAGCGGCGGCATTATGCCACGCTCATAATTATAAAGAAACTGCCCGTACTCTGAAAAAGGATACCAACACTGTTTATCCCATTTTTGCGCCATATACTCCGCTGTAAGCGCCACGCCCTTTTCCTCCAGCTCCTCCAGCCACAAAAGCTGTATGTCAAGGTCGTCGTTCGGTATGCTGTCGTCAAAGACGTCTTTATAATGCGTAAACGCACCAATGTTTTTTACACCCTCAAGGCTTGCGCCCGCCGCACCGCCAAGGCATTTGCCAAACCATCCGCCGTGTATTTTATCTAAGATTTCGTCCACAAAACCACCCTTAAAATTTAAAATTTATACTGCAAATTTGCTTGCTTTTTACGCTTAATTTCGCTGTTTTTTCGCCTGTCTTTTGCAATTCTGCAAGTCTTTTTTCCTCCATG
The DNA here is from genome assembly GCA_964368905.1 of uncultured Bacteroides sp. Taxonomy (GTDB): domain Bacteria; phylum Bacillota; class Clostridia; order Oscillospirales; family Ruminococcaceae; genus Ruthenibacterium. The sequence goes on along the minus strand of CAYJDK010000010.1, from coordinate 11,881 downwards.
TCGCACATGTATGCCTCTTTTGGTGCAAATGCAAATTTTATGTCGCTCTCTATGTCACGCTCTGTCAAATTTGTCATTCTTATCACAACGCTCTCGTTGTCCTCTGCTATTTTAACGGCCGTTACATGTAAATTTTTATTCTCTATGTCAAAAAATGAAAATTCGCTGTCTTTTATTGCACCCGTGTGGTTTGTGCACTGGATTACTATTGGCGCCACTTGTAATTTATTGCTTTTTTGCACGGCGTTTTCTTGCACATAGTCACCCTTGCCAAAGCTAAGCGCATATTTATAATTAAGCGTGCCTTGGCACTGTGCCATGGGCTCTTCCCTAAAGGTTTCTGCGTTGCCGCCTGCGCTCTCAAATCCTCTTACAAGCGTAAGCATTAGCGATTGCTCTTTGTCGTTCACAACTTCGTATTCATGTAGCCCTAAATGGTGCAAGGTTATACTGCGCTTGCCGCTGTATTTGTGCACAAAAGTTGATGTTGGAAATGACACCGACTTGCCCTCAAACCACCCTGTCGAGTCCACAAATTCATATTCTCTTTTTACCACGTCGTATGGCTGGTCTACCTCAACAAATTGCTCTTTTATTCCGCTTGCAAACATTGCGCTTACTTTGTGGTCTTTTGCATTGTTGTTAAGTGTGGTTTCAATCTCCACCATGTCGCCATTTTCTTTTAGCGTTATCAAACTCTCTATTACAAATTCCACCGTCTGTTTACTGCGCTTAAAGTTGCCGTGTTCTATCCACTGGTTGCCAAGCGGCAACTGGCGTGAATATTCAAGCACTTTTTCTTTTGGGAGTTGCATTTTATGCACTACTTTATACGTTGCAAATTGCTCGCAGTTATTTATCAGTGTTATTTGTGCCGTTTTGTCCTGCGTTGTAAATATTTCGTTTTCAAAGGGTTTTGAGTGTATAAGCGGGCCGCCTATTTCGCCTGTCTCCACAAATACGTTTAATTTTTCATATCTCTCTCCTGTCGCCTTGTCAAGCACGCTTAAACTGCCGTCAAAGTTTATTTTAACGCACAGTTTTGCGTTTTCAAGCGTGTTTGTGTCTTTTGATACAAAAGCTACCTTGCGCTGTGCCGTAGGCACGTATTTTACTATAAATTTTGCAAAGCCATACGGTGGCACGTGCTTTATTTTTGCGGCAACCTCAAACCTTGTAACTTTGTTTGGGTCGTTTCCGCCATATGTTCTGTATGCAAAAACACTTTGCACTTTTGCGCACAGCGTTGTGGACGGCACTTTCTCGCCTTTCATGTCGTATATTTCTATGTGGCTCTCATTCAAATAGCCGCCGTATACTTTATCTTGCGCTATATCATTCATATCTACTGTAAAGCGCACCACTTCATCACTTATTGGGTAATTTGTGGGGTTTGTAACCACTATGCCTTTTTCATTCTCAGCCAGGTTTGAAAAATCTATCTGCTTTACAATTATGCGCAGTGATTTCCTCAAAACAGTGTGCGAAATATCTAGAGATTCCTCATACCGCTCTATCATAGAGCGTGCAATTCTATCCACATGGCAACCGCCTATACCGTCGTGCTGTTGGTTTGCACACATAAGTTTTGTTGCCTTATCCATGTAAATTTTGTTTGTATTATCCTCAAAAAAATACGCCATTGTGTTTAAGGGCTCCGCTTTGTTGTAGTACTCATTCTCACACTTAACATTCAAAAGCTTTATAGGCATGCGTGAGGAAAAAACGCCGTTATAAAGTGGGCCATATTCGGGTGAAACTCTCTCTTCCTCCAGCATTTCAGTACAAAGGCATTTTAACTCTTTTATTTTTCCCGAGCTTACTAATTCTCTTTTAAGCACCTCAACATATGTGTTTATGTCGGACATTTTAATGTTCGCATATTCGATATTTTTATTAATTTCTTGCACTAAATCGGGGATAATTGGGTCGGGGTATTCAAGGTCGAAGCCTTGCAGTGCAAGAAGCTCGTCTGTGGCGGCTTTTTTCAGCGTATCAACTAATTTTTGCATACCTTGCAGTGCCTTATCCATGTCTTTTTGGCACGGTTGGTTTTCAACGTATTGGTTGCGGTCTGCGTTTTCGCTGTCGCAAATATGGAAAAGATACCCGTCACCTTTAAAGTCAAAACCTTTTGGCGCTAAATCGCCCACAAGATACGGCTTATACACATACACCCAAAAATTAATCCTGTGCTGTGCACCAAAAGTTACGGCAAGTGCCTTTGTCCCATCCGGTGCTTGCCATATAAATTCTAAATTATCAAGTTTTGATTTATCTAGCCCACGGTAGAAAAATATAGTGTCTATGCCAAAATTTTTATATATTTGCGGCAATTGCGACACTTGCCCCCATGAAAAAATGTTGTAGCCAACTTTATTTACCTTGCCCAGTTTATTTGCTATGTTGTGCCCTATCAACAGGTTTCTTGTAAGGCTCTCAGCACTTACTAAATATTCCGCCGGCAGTGTATACCACGGGCCCACGCATAGCCGCCCGTCTTTTACAAGCTTTTTCACATCTTCTGTGCGCTCGGGGCGTATTTCAAGGTAATCTTCCACCATAGAGGACTGTGAATCTGTTAAAAACGAGGTATAACGCTCGTCTTTAATCATTGTGTCTATCAATGTATCCATAGCCGTTACAAGTTTATCCTGTGTTTCTCTAAAAGACCAACGCCACTCTCTGTCCCAGTGTGTGTTACAAATTAAATGTATGTTTTTCTTATCCATTTTTTATCGCCCTTTTCTGTATTTTAGCCGTTTAAACACTTTATGCTGTATTCAAGGTTTATCTCTTCATTGCTTTGTAAAAGGTTTATCCCCTTTTTTTTCATAATATCGCCTGTTTCTATTTCATAGTCGGCACAGCCTGCCCACGGCTCTATGCAAACAAAGCCGTTTTCCACGTTTTTCGCCCAAAAGGCTAAGTAATCTGCACCTTTAAAACTAACTCTTATTTTTTTAGAAATATCATCGCTTGCGTATGTTAATAAATCAACGTATTGCGATTCTACGCCTTTTAAAACAAAAGCTGTGCCTACAAGTTTTTCTTTTTCAAAGTCTATTGTATCACCGCAATAATTTTTTTCTTCTATAACAAGCCCTTTTTCGCCTATTATAAGTTGCTTACAACTTTCATTTTGCTCAAATTTAATGCCTTGCTGTGTTCTTTTCTTGTTTTCACTAAAAAATAATTTAAACCCTGTGTGCGCACCAAAACCAATAGGCATTGTTTTTTTTCCATTGTTTATAACCTTGTAACTCACCGTTAATTTTATACCAACAGTAAATGTTACAAAAAAGAGAAAACCGAAAGGGTAATGTGCATGCATTTTAGTATTAGGTTTTAACAAAAGCTCCAGTCTATCGCCATTATGCTTTACAACTTCAAATTCACTTTCCATTGCAAATCCATGTATGGGCATTTTATATTCTTTGCCTTCATAATAGTATCTGTCGTCCTGCAATTTGCCCACTATTGGGAAAAGCACAGGTGACGATTTATCCCACAAGGCTTTTTTGCCTTGCCACACAATTTCTCCAAAGCCTTCTTGCACAATGCTCTTAATTTCCGCCCCATGTGTATCAATTTTTACACGCATGGTTTTGCTAGCAATTTCAAAAAGCATATTTTCTCCTTATAGCCTTGTAAGCAAAGCAAATTTTACAAGGCAAAATCAAGTTATCGTAAAACATATACATGTCATCTAAATAGTGTTTATACAAATTGAAACATTTTTAAGAGTACATAATATCTATCCATGGGTAATCTGTTTCTGTCTTTACGCACCAATCAAGCAATTTTAAAATTAAGCTGTTAATTATGGACGCATTTGTATTTTCTTTCGCCACATCGTGAAATTCGTTTGGGTCGCTTATTAAATTGTACAGCTCAATCTCTCCGCCGTCTCTGTAAATAAGTTTCCATTCGTCTGTGCGCACCATTTTTGCCCTGTACATTGTGTGTGGGCTGTCCACCATCAACATTTGTTTATATGGGTAGTTTGGGTGGCGTACTGCGTGCTCCGGCGTGTTGTAATGCAAAGAGCGCCCAAGTGCGTGTCTCTCAACACCGCCCTCGCTAAACACCTCTGTTTTGTGCACATAGCTCTCGCTCTTTATGCTGTGTGTCAGGCTTTTCCCCATCATAAATTGCGGCACATCCATGCCTATACATTCCAAAACAGTCGGCGCAATGTCTACAATTTCGCAAAGTGTGCTTCGCCTTTGTCCGCCGTGCTCATCCTTTGGCAGTTTTATCATAAGTGGTATGTGTGTTAAGCAGTCGTAAAACATGGTGTCCCACTTTTCAACACACCCGTGCTCGCCAGCAAAATCGCCGTGGTCTGAAGTTATAATTAAAAGCGTATCATCATAAAGATTTTCCACTTTCAGCTTATTTATAACCGCACCTATCTCGCTGTCTATATATGCCACAAGGCCACAGTATGCTTCAACTACTTTTCGCCACTGCTCATCTGTTAAATCTTCAAGGTTGTAAATTTTCCTGTACTCGCTTAAAATTTTGGGGCAATCCTCAAGTTTTTCCACCTTTGGCAGTGGCAAATTTTTTTGCCTTATTATCTCTATAAAAGGTGATATATCCGTATACGGCGGATGTGGCGCATTGTAATTTATTACTGCACAAAAATTATCTGTTTTGTTTTCGTCTACAAATTTCTCAAAGCGCTTTGTCGCAATATTGTCGCTCATCTCGGGTATATTTGTAAAATCACCACGGTAAAAAGCACGGAACAAGTCATCATCTTGTTCAAAATCTCGTCTCGCCCACGGCACGTCTATGCCAAGCTGTTCAATGTTATACATGTCCAGGTTTTCTGCCATTGCGTCTGCCATAAATGTGTGGTTTTTTCCAAACATTCCGGTTTTATATCCGCTGTCTTTTAAAATTTTAATCAGGTTTTTTTCACCCCTTAAAACCTCAAAGCCGGGCAGTGTTCTGTGTCCGTCTGTGTGGCAGTAGCGTGATGTCATAAGGCACGTTCTTGCCGGCACACATTTTGGCATTGTGGTAAAGCATTTCTCAAAAACAAGTGCATCTTCGCAAAATTTGTCCATATTGGGCGTGTGGCCGTACTTGTAGCCATATGCTGGCAAAATGCTAGCCTTGCACTCGTCCATAATTATCATTACTATATTTTTCATACGTAAAACCTACCCCTTTATTGCACCGCTTGTTAAACCGGATATAAAATATCTGCGCAAGAAAAGGTATATAATAAGCATTGGCGCTATGGATAAAACAGAACCCGCAAGCATTAAATTCCAGCTTGTTGCGCCCTCTCCGCTTGCTTTTAATTGCATTATGCCAACAACAAGCGGCGTTTGCTCTTTGTGGGAAATTGTAAACACCATCGGCAGCAAATAGTCGTTCCACGCCGCTTTAAAAGAAAGTAGCCCAACAGTTGCTATAATAGGCTTTAACAGCGGGAAAATTATTTTATAATATGTTTGAAAAAACGTGCACCCGTCTATTCTTGCGGCCTCGTCCAGTTCTCTTGGTATCGAATCCACAAAGCCTTTCATTATCATAAGGTTAGCCACGTTTATTGAAAATATCCTTACAATTATTACGCCGCTAAGGCCCGTTAATCCAATTGTGTGTGAGATTTGATACTGTGGTAAAAGTGTCATACTGCCGAGCGAGAAGAGCATGTTCATGGTAAAAACACTCCACAAAAACTTTTTACCGCGAAACTCTCCCCTTGAAAACACATAGCCTCCTATGGTGCAGTTAATAATAACACCCGTTACAATGCACGCCGCCATTATTATGCTGTTAAATAAATAAGTATCAAAATTTGCAAGTGTCCACGCATCAATATAGTTATCAAATACCCATTCTCTCGGCAATATGTCAGTGCCTGCGGTAAGCAATTCTTGATTAGACTTAAAAGATGCCATTATTGTATAAAACACAGGGAATATAATTAGCGCCGCAAGCGCAAAAACAAGTATGTAGGCTATTATAATTCCAACGCTATATTTCTTTTTAACCATATTAATCTCCATTCTGTGCAAAGCGCAAATATTTTTGAAAAATCTCCAACAGAATGGAGATTAATTGGCATGTGCGTAGCACCGCCTTTTTAATAATTGGTAGCGTGATTTTTCACGCTACTCACCCTCTTTTAAGACATTTGGTCGATTTTATTTGTGATTTTTTTATAGATGGCAACGATAACCCAGAGCACAACAGCCGTTACAACACCGAGTGCCGAGGCATATCCCATCTCTTGCGAGGCGCCGTCGCCACTGCCAAAGAATTTTTGGAACACATAGAGCATAACAACGTTTGTGTCGTTTACAGGTCCGCCGTTTGTCATAACCAATACAAGGTCTGTCATTGTTATAGAGCCTACAATGGCAAGCATTAACACTATTTTTAACACGGGCATTAGCATTGGCAGTGTTATTGATATAAGCTTTTTAAATGGCGATGCACCGTCTATTTCGGCAGATTCATACACATCATTCGGTATGCCTTGCAAGCCTGCATATAAAAGCAACATGTTTACGCCCACATTTTGCCATATTGATGTTAGAATTATGACAAAAAACGCTGTGCCTTTCTCCCCAAGCCAATTGATTGGGAACTCGATTAACCCCCATGATAAGAGCGCATTGTTAACAATACCGTTAAAAGATGCAAAAATAAAGGAAAATGTAAGCGCAACAACCGCAACGGAGAGCACATTTGGCATAAAAAATACACCTGTTAAAAAATTTGTGCCCCGCAATTTTTTATTGATAAAAATAGCAAGCATAAGTGCAAGCGGTATCTCAACTATAAGTTTGCCAAAAGAGAACATAAACGTATTGAGCAGCGATTCCCAATATATATTGTCCCTTGTAAACACCCTTATAAAATTCTCAAAACCCACAAAAATTTGGTTTACACCGTTAGCTTCAAAAAAGCTAAACCTTAATATGTACAAAAGCGGCAACATACTAAAAAGCGTAAAGCCTATTACTTGCGGTGCAATCATCGCCCAAGAGCTGCGCTCTACATGGGTGGTTTTCCTTGGTTTTTGCATATTAATCTCCATTCTGTGCACGGCACAAAAGTTTTTATTATCTATATTCAGAATGGAGATTAATTGGCATGTGCATAGCACCGCCTTTTTAATAATTGTTAACGTGATTTATCACGCTTTACTCCATTCTGTGAAAAGCACAAGTTGTTTTTGATATTGCAAAGCCGGTAGTAGCAAAACAACGCATACTACCGACTTTGTGTCTGTTTATTTAATATTATTATTTTATAAATTTATCTTGCTACCGGTGTGTTTGTGTCCATATAAGTGTCTATGTTAACTTTGCCGCTCTCTATGTCTGCCGCTAGCTGTGCGTTATAGCGCTCGTCTAAATCTGCCACTGCATCTTCAATTGAAATTCCGCCTTGGAAAACTTGCATCGTAACGTCTTGGAATGTCAAGCCCTCGGGCGAAACAGACGGCATGGATGCATAGAAGTAAGAGTTGCTTGTGTCGGCAAATTCTTGCCAGCCAATTGCAGATTCAAACTCACCTGCCATTTCAACAATCTCTGTTGAGTATGGTAAAAATGCGCTCTGTTTGTAAAGCTCTGTCAAAACTTCGTCGCTGTGTAACCATTTGTAAACTTCAAAAACTTTGTCTGCATTTTTATCTTTGCCTGTGTTTGTAATACTAAACATGCTTGTAATCTCAGCGTATTCTTTGTATGCGTCGTTCTCGTCAAGCACGGGTATTGGACAAACGCCCCACTCGCCCTCTACCGGGAATTGTGTGTTAAACACGCCTACGTCCCAAGAGGCCGCCATCTTCATGCCTACAAGGCCTGCGCTAAACTGTGCACGTGCGGCATCATTATCAAGCGATTCCGCACCCGGGAAGTATGTTTTGTCCTCTGCAATTTGCTGTAAAAACTCAAATGCAGGTGTCATAGCTGTAAAGTCAAACTGGCCTGTTGCGCTGTTCCACTGCGTATTGCCAACAGAGCCCACAAAAGGCCTAAACAGCTCAAAGTTATAATATGCGCCCCATGCCATAGGCAATGCAATGCCGTATGTGTTTTTTGCGGGGTCTGTTATAAGTTTTGCATATTCAACAACGTCGTCCCATGTTTTTGGGGGCATAGCCTCACCGTTGTCATCTACAATGCCTGCCGCAACAAATAAATCTTTGTTGTAAACCATTTTTATTGTGCTACTGCTGAAAGGAACCTGTACAAGTTTGCCCTCGTGGTAGTTGCTCGGGCGCAAGTACTCTTCTCTCTCTGCTATAAATTCGTCAGAACCCTCAAAATCTTCTAAGTAAGCAAGGTGCCCATTTGCAAGCGCTTGGTGCCAAAGTGAGCTTGCAAGCTGGATGATGTCTGCGCCCTGGTCTGTTGCAAGTGCGTTTTCAGCAACTGTGTTGTAGTCAGAGCCATATACTGTGTACTCAATAAATATGCCTTTTTCTTTGCCTGTCGTCTCGTTGTAATTATCAATAATTGCCGTAAATTGGTCTTTTGTGCCGCCGGAGTTAGACCATACTGTTATTGTCTCCATCTCAACGGGCTCTGCCTCTGCCTCGCTTTGTGCTTCGGTATCTGCAGGTGCATCAGTGGTGGGTGCTTGTGTGTCTGCCGGCTGTGTGCACGCCGCAAACAAGGATAATGCTAAAATTGCCACAAGAATTAATGATAGTAGTTTTTTCATCACGTTTCCCCTTTTGTATAAAAATTGTTTACTTGCTGATTATATTTTGTACTATTTTTACATATATTTCAAGATTAAAAATTAATATATAGTTTGATGTGCACATCGTGAAAAGATATACAAAACATATAACTTTTTTGCCGATTATACGCCTATAATTGACATAAATATATAAATATGTTACCATTCAAATTATTATGACATATTTAATTATTATAAACATTATTATATCGGTAATATTGCTTTTCAAGAATATTAAAAGTTCAAAGCCTAAATTGATGGTTTGTATGCTTGTTGCGTTAAACTTTTGCATTTTGGCTGTAATTCTCAGTGTGTCTAAGCATATATCTTACCCCGGGTTGCGCAACAGCATATTCCAGCTTGATTATGAGCTGTACCAGTTTATATCAACAATAAAAATACCTTATAATTATATACAGTTTTTTTTACATTTTGGTATTTTAATGTATGTTGTGTCAAATTATTTTTTCCCTTACTTAATGATAAGTGATTTAAAAAAAACGTGGTACAAATATGGCATTTTCCCATTGTTTTTTGTTTTGGCAGCTTTTGTCATGTCAACACCGCATATAAGGCTGCAAATATACTATTTTTTCCATACACTTACGGGTGTGCAGTTTGACACTCTTAACGCCTTGCTTATAACCTCACACATTTTGTATTTAAGCAGTGTATTTTTATTATCTCTAATGCAAATTTTAATATATTTATCGCACTATTTAAAGGCTAAAATGGAATTTTTGCGCAGACAATATATTACGCTTATGGTGTGCACCATACTTACCCAAGGGCTATTTTTAATCTTCTTTTTTAGGTTTAGTTTGCCTATTTATGAGTCTTTCCTCCTTTTAAACTACAATAATGTCAGCGAGTTTTTCTTTATAGTACTGCCGTTACTTTTAATTTTAGCCACAAACATACAGACGGTGCTGATTTTTAGGAATAATATTATAGAGCCTCTCTCTTACATTCAAAATGTGCGTGTAAATTATTACATTAAGCGTGTGTCAAAAACTTTTAAGGGCAATTTCCACACTTATAAAAACAACTTTTTTATTTTAAAAATCCTTTCAGAGGAATTGCGCAACACCGATAATTTTAATGAGGCGCAAAATTTAAAATTAAATAATATGATATCAATTTGTGATGCCTCTTTAAAAGAGATGGAGGAGACGCTGCACTATTTAAAAGTAATAGTGCCCGTGCGGCAGTATTGCAAAATATCCGACATTGTGGCTATGCTAAAATCATATTTTACTGAGTACAACTGTGATAATTCGTGGCTCAATTTCCACTGTACATCAAGCGCCACAATACACGTGGATAAAAATTTTATAGTAAATTGCCTTGTTAACTTTACACAAAATGCCATAGATGCATGTAAAGAAAAACAATATAAAAAGGTGGATATAACCATATTGCATGAAAACCACTACGTGTTTATTAACATAAAAGATAATGGTGACGGAATACCGAGAGAAAAGATTAAAAACGTTTTAAAACCAAGGTATCACTCCGACGGCAACTCTACAAATTGGGGGATAGGTTTAAATTATAATTACCGTGTTATAAAGGCAAACGGCGGCTATATATTTTGCAACAGTAAGGCAAATGAATTTACTGAATTTCAAATTATATTCCCAACCGTAAACAAAAAGGAAAAAGGAATTATAAAAAAATGATTAAAATATTCATCGTGGATAACTCGATAGATATAATAAACTATTTTACCTCTATACTTGAAAAAGAAGACGGCTTTTGCGTTGTGGGGAATGCGACGAGCGGTGCCGAGAGCGTGGCAAAAATTTTAGAGGTGTCGCCCGACATTGTGCTTATGGATATACAGATGGAGACAATGACAGCAGGCATTGAGGCCGTGGCAGAAATAAGAAAGGTAAACCAAGAGATAAAATTTGCAATGCTCACAATACATTTAGAAGATGATTTGATTTTCCAAGCCTATACTGTTGGCGCAATGGATTACATTATTAAAACAGCATCCATAGTACAAATAATAAATTCCATACGCAACATTTACACAAACACACTTTATTTACGCCCTGAAATAGCCACAAAATTGCTGAGTGAATTTGTAAAAATGCGCAACAACAAAACCGACACCGACTATGCATACGACATAGTGCGCAAGCTTACAAATTCAGAGTTTGAAGTTTTAAAATTAGTAGCGCAAAATTACACATATAGGCAAATAGCCGACATGAGATATGTTACAGAGGGCACTATAAAACTGCAAGCTAATAACATACTTAAAAAAACAGGCGAAAAGAAAATAAAAAATGTGGTTAGCATATTAAAAAATGCCAATGTTTTTAATGAGTAACAGTTGTTATTTATTGGAGTTTACTGTAGTTGCCTTACAAATGCGGACTGTACGCCATAGAAAAAATGTATTTATATTAGCGAAACAACTATAAAAATGCCTGTGCTAAGAATTGTCTTTTCTTTGCACAGGCATAATTTTTGGCGCCGAACAGGCATGACAAAACCCCCAGTTCAACTGGGGGTAGGTAAAAAAATCTTATAGAAAAGTAAAAACCTCCTATGATAGAATAAAAATGGTCTGGCAACCATAATAAAACATAGGAGGTTATGTCATGAAAGACATAAATAGTTTATCACATTCAAATTGGAGATGCAAATATCACATAGTATTTGCACCAAAATATAGAAGACAAGTAATATAGGGGAAGATAAAAGCAGATGTGGGGAAAATATTAAGAGATTTGTGCGAGCGAAAAAAGGTGAGTATAGTAGCAGCAGAGTGTTGTAGTGACCATATACATATGCTAGTAGAAATCCCACCACATTTAAGCGTATCACAATTTATGGGATACTTAAAAAGCAAGAGCAGCTTAATGATATTTGACCGACATGCAAATTTAAAATATAAATATGGAAACAGACATTTTTGGTGCAGAGGGTATTTTGTAGATACGGTAGGCAAATATGAAACAGCAATAAGAGAATACATAAATAATCAATTAAAAGATGATATAATGAACGACCAAATAAGTATGAAAGAGTTAACTGACCCGTTCGAAAAGAAATAGGCAAAAAAATTACCCCCGAGCAGGGGGTAGCCAGTAACTGTTCGTGGTTGTCAGATTATTCAGTGCATCTTTTAAAATGC
>CAYJDK010000009.1:11711-21675 GCA_964368905.1 uncultured Bacteroides sp. | reverse complement strand
TAGTTACCGCTTGAATCACTCGTAAACCATATTCGCTGCGCTTCAGAAAAGGCACCATCGCCCGCATTAGAGTAATATACCGTAATCTCACCCGGGTCAATAGAATGATCTATTTCCATTACAATATTTTTAATAATTATATCACGTTTTAAAATCATTTGTGGGTCATGATTTGAAGAAATGTACAACTCGCCTTCTTTATTAATGTATACCAATTCAAAGTCTTCGGCATTTAATTCTATAGTTTGCATTTGTTCTGTACTAGTATAATACACTTGTAAAATAAAAAGTGCTATGCCAAAAAATATATTTAATAACAGCATAATAGCAATATTAATTAAAATAATTTTAAACCCTGTTATACTTTGCAATTTTTTAATCATTTGTTATTTGCCCCCCTTTTATAAGGTGTAAGTCTATATCATCATCTCCTATATACTCCACCTCATAATACGCTATGCCTGTAATTCCATAAACGATTGTTGGGCTTTCAAAATCTTGTGCTAGGTAAACTTCAGAAAATTCATTTGAATAATCTAATAATAAATGAGTTACACCCTTTTGTTTAAAATCTTCAATTATATATTGGCGTGCGTTTTCTTGTGCTTCTTCTTCGGTACCGTCATAATTTTCAGGCCAATATTCATATAAACCAGGCACCTCAAGCACAATTTTATTTTCAGCATATTCAAGAGAATATATTAACCACCTTAAACCATGATCTCCTATACCGCTAAGGCAATAAATCACATCGTCTTTTTCAACTGCATCTCCTAAAAATTCAATTTTATCTTTTACAGTGTTCCTAATGCTAAAATGGCTTTCGTTTATATTTAAAAACATATTTCCGGAACTTGTATAAACTGTGTTTAACATAAATATTGCTATAACAAAAACATTTAGTAAAACTGTTTTTGCATTTTCCAATAATTTGTTTTGCACTTGGCCTGTTAACGCAACAATTAACCCTAACATAAGCCACCCAAAATAATATGGGTAAATATACCTTTCATAACTTGGTAAATAATATCCGTTATCTTTAAAAATATAAACATACAAGAAAATGTGGAAAATATAATAACAAACAAACCCAACTAAACTTGCAAAAAATAATAGTGCAACTCTCAATTTTTCGCTCTTAACACAACTAATAAAAGCAAACAAAAATATTGCACATATTAGTGCAACAATAATTATCCCTGTTCCAATCATAGACACTCGCACATCAAAAAACGCAGCTATCATAGAGTCAAAAATTGCAACAAACTTATCGCTCTTTTGCAAAGAAAACAGCTCGCTAATGCCTGTTAATACCATTGTAACCATACCCATGTTTTGCTCGCCGCCAAGGTTAAAACGGTTAACTTGCATAACAGCGCCCATATGGATAGACCACCCCATAAACGCCGCAAATGCTGTAAGGGCAATTGTTGCAGTAGCAATAAACTTTGCAACAACACCTTTAAAGAATAAAAATTTATACTCTTGCTTTTTTGCAATAATATTAAAAAACACAATAAACGCCACAAGGCAAGAAAGTGCAAATCCCATATCTTTAATAAGTGTTAAAAACATTATTAACGGCATTAAGCACGCAATATTTTTATTATTATTTTTAGAGCCCAAAAAGTGTACTGCCATGCAAGACGCAAACATCATACCAAGTGGTATGTCTGCATATGCGTTAATGTAATTTGGAATAAGTGACAGTGAGTTTGTGTATACTGTGAAGAAAAAAGGCAGCAAAAAGCCAAGTAAAAACATTGCTATACTGCCATACCACTTGTCTTTTTTAAAAACAACGGTAAAAGATGCACAAACAGCAAAAAGCATTACATCATATGCAAAAAAGCTTACCCATTCAATAAAGTTTGTATTAAATGCGCAGAAAAAATAATTTAATACGCCAAGTGTAGGAGGCGTTGTATTCCCTATTAAACTTGAATCATAAAATGTGTAAAGTTGGTCATTAATACTAAGTAATTTTTGGCTTGTTCCCCAAAAGCTAAATTCATCCCACTGGCTGTATAACGGCTCTTTAATTGCCAAAAAAACAAGCATTAACATAGATGCCGTTATAAATAATATTACACCCGTATTAAAAAAGTTTTTTGAATGTTGCAATAATTCTTTGCGATTTTTAATTTTAATATAAATAAAAAGGCATATTGTAATTATATATGCTAAAACAACACCAACAAATAAAAGTTTAAATAAACTAAAAATTATAACAAAACAAATTATACTTGTAAGCGATATTATCGGTGTGAGTGCCGCTTTTATTTTAAATTTTACGTGTAAAAAAAACGCAAACATCAAAATTATGCAAAAAGATGATATTACATTAAACAAGTTATTTTCCGCCTTTAAATTAAATAATATAAAGATAATTGCAATATAACCGCAAATATATTTAATACATACATGCTACAAATACAGCTTACATCTGTGTTATTAGCATCTTTTTTTGTAAACCGGTTAAAATAATGCGCCATAAATAGCACAGCGCCTATAATAGCCGGAATAAAGTATCTCATTTGCAAGCCTATTATTTCTATGTGCCCAACGGGAGCCCACGATAAATAAAGCCCTGCAACTACAACGGCATATGTTAGTATAGAAGTTAACGCAAACCCATAAATTATACTTTTATCTTCTTTTTTTACTACATTGCTTTGTTTAAACACATTTATTAAAAACATTACCACTGCTAAATTGCTAATTATGTCAATATTAGCATATATCCAGCCAAATAATCCTCCGTTGAAAATAAAAAATGAATTATCAAGTAAAACATCCACAAAAATTACAGCAAACCTTAATGGGTTTGAAAGCATAAATGCAAGTTGCAAACTTGGGTTTGAAGCTTCTATAGTCCTTTCAATAACACCATAATTAGAAAAAGCCTCAACATAAAGCGCCATAAATTGATATACTAAAACGCAAACAACTAATGTTGCAATAAACAACATTGTTTTAGATATGTTGTATTTTTTTAATTTTACCGCCCACCGCTGTTTATTAACAAAAAACAAGAGTGGTAAAAAAACAACATAGCTTGCCTTGCTAACAATTAAAATGGCCATGCAAAAAGCAAAAATTATTACTTTTTTTAAATTAACTTTATCGCTTAACAGCACACTTAATGCCAAAAACAACAATGCAAACAAAACACTATCGGTATTAATGCTACCAATTGAATAGCTTGATATAGGAATACACATTACTGTAAACAGTAATATTTTAAAGCGCCCTGAAAAAACAAAAGAAAAATAAGCACACAAGCTAAAAAACAGCACATTAAAAATTCTTGCAAAATAAAATGCTGCCATAGCATTTAAACCTAATACATTTGCAAAAAATATGCCTATTGTTTGCGGTATATAAGCAAAAACTTGAAATATTATAATACCAATTTGAGGCGGTGTATATTCCTCGTTTTCTAGGGTTTCAAAATATTGTGTGTATTTATTTGCTATGCTATAATTATGCCCGTTTAAAAACATGTTCGGAAAAGATTCCATTAACACCATACTGTCACGAGGGAATTCATGATGCTCATCAAACCCAAACTGCCCTTGTGCCATAGTTTGTGCCCTTAGGTAATGAACATTTTCGTCCGGCACTTGGTTTATTGGTGTTGTAAGCGCAAAAGCTGCGCAAATAATAAATATTATTGCGCTTAATGTTAACTCCGGCTTGTTTTTATAGTTTTTAACAAGAAAAAACAATAGCGAAAAAAGCAAACAAAGTGCAATAAAAAGGTAAAGGGTAAACTCCATTTGCCCTAACCATACAGGCTCATAAAGCACCCTAAAATAATAAATTATAAAAAATGATACCGGTAAAAGTGCAACACAGCAAATCCCGTATATTAATGCGGGCTTTTGCTTAATATTTGTTGCAATTTTATTTAAAGCTTGAAACATTAATATCTCCTAAACAAAAACTCTCGCCACCCGCTTATTTATAAACCATTTTCAAGCATGTATGGGCATTTAAATGCAATTACTTAAACATTGTAAATATCAACTTTATAATTGTCTAAGTTTTGCTTCATCCATTCAATAGTTTCGGCAATTCCTTGTGAAAACGTGTATTGTGGTTTCCAACCTGTTAGCTTATTTAATTCTTTTGCAGTTCCCAAAAGTCTGTTTACTTCGCTTTTTTCAGGGCGTAACCTTGTATTGTCTGTAACAATTTTTGCATTTGGGTTTATTTGCGTAATAAGTTCTTGCGCAAGTTGGCCAATAGATATTTCTTGCTCGGTTGCAATGTTTAACTCTTTGCCAATTGTGTTGTCATTATTTGCAATTGTTACAAATCCGTTTGCTGTATCTTTTACATAGTTAAAGTCTCTTGTTGGTGTAAGAGAGCCTAGATGTATCTCTTCTTTACCTGATAATAATTGTGTAATTATTGTTGGTATAACAGCGCGCGCCGATTGCCTTGGCCCATATGTGTTAAACGGCCTTACTATAGTAACAGGTGTGTTAAAACTGCGATAAAAACTCTCTGCAATTCTGTCTGCGCCAATTTTTGTTGCAGAATACGGGCTTTGCCCTTGGAACGGATGTTTTTCGTCTATTGGTACATATTGTGCTGTACCGTAAACCTCGCTTGTTGATGTTACAAGCACCCTTTTTGTTTGCAATTCCCTTGCAGCTTGCAATACGTTTAACGTACCCTTAATGTTTGTGTCTATGTAAGAATCAGGCGATGTATAACTAAACGGTATTGCTATCAATGCCGCTAAATGATAAACAGTATCTATGCCTTTCATTGCATCTCTTACACCATTTGGGTCACGAACATCTCCAAGAACAACATTAATTGCGTCTTTTTCTTGTTTTGATATTGTGTCTAGCCAGCCCCATGTACCAAAAGAATTGTAAATGCAAAATGCAGTTACATCATAACCGTCTTTTATTAATTTTTGAGTAAGGTGTGAGCCTATAAAACCGTCTGCTCCTGTAACCAAAACTTTTTTAGCCATTTTATAAGTTCCTTTCTATTTAAAAGCATTTATACAATAATAAATTAATACATAAATTATTATTGCAAAATAAATAACAGTAATTTAAAAACTTAATATATTATAATATAAGTAGCAAAAAAAAACAATATTTTAATAAAATTACACATTAATCAATTCAAACAAATCTTGCTCTGTTATAACATTCACATTAAGTTCTTGTGCTTTTTTTAATTTTGAGCCGGCGGCTTGTCCTGCCAAAACATATGTGGTTTTTTTTGAAACGGACGACGATGTTTTCCCACCATTATTTACAATTAAGTCTTCGGCCTCTTTGCGTGATAGTGTAGGTAATGTTCCGGTAACCACAATAGTCATGCCTGTAAGCGTGCTTTTTTTATGGTTTGCTTTATATTCCATATTAACGCCTGCATTTGCCAATTTGTTTATAATATCTTTTGTTGTTTGTTTTGCAAAAAAATCTAAAACACTGTCTGCCATAACGCTTCCAAAGCCATCAATTGCGCTTAACTCTTCTTTTGTAACATTAAACAATTGTTGCATATTATTAAAAGTTTCCGCTAAAAGTATTGCGCCTTTTTCCCCTATGTGGCGAATCCCAAGCGCAAAAATAAGCTTGTTCAAATTATTGCTTTTTGAGTGCTGAATAGCAAAGAGCAAATTATCCGCAAAAAGCCCCACGTCCTTGCCAAGTGTTAACAGTTGCTCCTTTTTTAACTCATAAATATCAGCAACATTATTTATATAGCCATTTTCTACAAGTGTTGTTGTAACAGCAGGCCCAAGCCCCTCAATATCCATTGCGCCTTTAGATGCAAAATGTATAATATTACGCAGTATCTGCGCAGGACATTTAGGGCTTGTACATCTTAGTGCCGCCTCACCGTCAAACCTAGTTACCTTTGAATTACACGACGGGCAATTTTCCGGCAACTTGTACACTACACTATTTTCACAATGTTTAGTAACAGCAACAATTTCAGGTATAATATCCCCTGCTTTGCGCACTCGCAAAGTATCGCCTATTCCAATACTCAAATCATTAATAAAGTCCTCGTTATGCATTATTGCGCGCGAAACAGTTGTTCCTGCCAGCTGTACTGCCTTTAAAACAGCCGTTGGTGTTAGTACACCTGTGCGCCCAACAGATACTTCAACATCTAACAAAACTGTTTCTTTTTCTTCGGGAGGGTATTTATATGCAACTGCCCAACGTGGAAACTTCATTGTGCTTCCAAGCATTTCTCTTTGCGCGAAATCATTTACTTTTATAACAGCGCCGTCAATATCAAATTCAAGCTCGCCTCTTAGCTTTCCTATTTCGGTAATTTCATTTATTACGTCTTCTATACTACTATACACATTATATTTTGGCGACACTTTAAACCCTAGCTCGCTTAAATAATTAAGGCTTTGAGTGTGTGTTGTTAGCTGTTTGCCTTTAATTTGTTGCACATTAAAAACAAACACACTAAGGCCCCTCTCAGCCGTAATGTTTGAATCTTTTTGCCTTAATGATCCTGCCGCTGCATTTCTTGGGTTTTTAAACGGCTGTTTTTCGTTTAATTCTTGCTCTTCTACAACGCGCAAAAACTCTTGTTTTGGCATATAAACCTCGCCCCTAACTTCTAAAAAATCAGGCGCGTTTTTTATAGTTTTAGGAACATTTTTTATAGTTGCAAGGTTTGATGTAACATCTTCACCAACTGTTCCGTCGCCCCTTGTTGAGCCTCTTATAAAAACACCGTTTTCATACTCAAGGCTAACCGAAAGTCCATCTATTTTTATTTCCACAACGTAATTTGCGTCAATACCTGCGTCCTTTATTCTCTTGTCAAACTCTCTCAATTCGTCAAAAGAAAACGCATCTTGCAAACTATCCATTTTTACACTATGCGTTACTTTTGCAAACCTAGTAAGTGCAACACCGCCAATTTTTTGTGTTGGAGAATTCTCATTTACAAGCTCCGGATGCTCTTTTTCAAGTTCTCTTAATTTAACGCTTAGTTTATCATATTCAAAATCATCTATTTCAATAGTATCTTCGTTATAATATAAATTATTGTGATATAAAATTTCTTCTTTTAACTTTTCCCACTCTTTTTTCACTTCTTTATTTAACGGCAATATATCCACCTCTTAAAATTAAACATATACATATATTATACCACAAAACAACAAATAAATATCACCCATTTTCAGAATAAAACATCGGTACTTCTCCAACTATAATTGTTTCTGAAATAATTACATCGTTTTCAACTATAACACTGGTAGAATATCCCGGCAAAACAACGCTCATTTCAACAACAAAATGCACCGCAATACTGTGTTGTGTTTGGTTTATGCCTGCCGTTGTTACACTATTTTGTGTAGTTGAATTTACAAACGATGTTGGAATTATTTGCAAGTTTATTTCCGGCCCACGGCCGGAAACAAGTTGCCAGCCAAGAAATGTGCCAAGTGGCACACTTACATCGTTATATTTTAATTGTTGCAACCGGTTTGAAACAGCATTTGTAAGTGTTGCTTTTACTTCGTTTAATGCACTAGTATTTACTGTTATATTAGTTACTGTTCCCTCATTATTTTTTTGTAAAACTACCAAATCGTCAATCATTTCAGGCTTTTTTTCAAGTTCTTGTATTACTGCCTCGTTAATTGCTATTATAGACACATTCTGGCATTGATACTCTGCAATAGTTGTAACTATCGGCCCTATTTGCGCATCAATTATTGCCAAAATTCCAATAATAATTGTGCACACAACAATAATTTTTAAAACACGAAGCATAACTTTATTATTTTTTGTGTTTTGTTTTGTTACAATTAGCCTTCTCTTAAATTTTTTTCTCATATAGCACTCTGCCCTTCTGTTTAACAATGGTTTTTTTAATATTTAATATAAAAACAAACCAATAGCCTTAAACATAGCCTTATATAAATAGTATTCAAAAAAGGCATAAAACGTGCACATATTTAAGATATTTTTAATTTTAATATAACTTTTTTAATTTTATATAATAAAAAAACAGGGTTGTTTAAAAAACAACCCTGTGCTAATTTTTTTAAAACAATATTTGTTTAACCTAGCATATTTAACAATACGCCTGCTGCAACCGCACTGCCTATAACGCCTGCAACGTTTGGACCCATAGCATGCATTAACAAGAAATTTTGTGGGTTTTCTTGTTGCCCTACTTTTTGCGCTACACGTGCTGCCATTGGTACGGCAGAAACGCCTGCGGCACCAATAAGTGGGTTAACTTTACCTTTTGTTGCCCAACACATAATTTTGCCAAGTATAACACCGCCGGCTGTACCAAAGCAAAACGCCACAAGGCCTAAAACAACAATAAACAATGTTTCTGCATTTAAAAATGTATCTGCATTTGTTGTAGTACCAACACTAATTCCAAGGAAGATTGTTACAATATTCATAAGCTCATTACCTGCAGTTTTTGTAATGCGCTCTACAATGCCTGACTCTTTCATTAAATTACCTAGCATTAACATACCAATTAAAGGTGTTGCGCTTGGCAAAATTAATGATACAAGAATTGTACAAATAATTGGGAACAATATTTTTTCTTTCTTTGAAACTTCACGCAATTGTGTCATAACTATGCTGCGTTCTTTTTTAGTTGTAAGAAGTTTCATTATAGGTGGCTGAATTATTGGCACAAGCGCCATGTAACTGTAAGCAGCAACCGCAATAGCACCTAATAAATTATCCGCAAGGGCAGATGTTAAATAAATAGCAGTTGGGCCGTCTGCACCACCAATTATGGCAATTGAACCTGCTTCTTGAGCAGTAAAACCATCAAAGTTAAGCGCCTGGCTAAGGCCTAGTGCGTCTAATGCAGGGCCAATAACTTTTGCACCCCAATAAGTTAAAAATATACCAATTTGTGCAGCAGCACCTAAAAGCAAACTTTTTGGGTTAGATATAAGTGGCCCAAAGTCTGTCATAGTGCCAATGCCAAGGAATATAAGTGGCGGATATATGCCAAGTTTTACGCCTAAGTAGAGCATGTCCGCAAGGCCGCCCTCATTAAGTATGCTTAAAAAATCAGGATGACCGTTTTCTGTTATAAAATACTCCATGTGGATAATTCCACCGAGTGGCAAGTTTGCAAGTAACATACCAAAAGCAATTGGCAAAAGCAAAAGCGGTTCAAATTGCTTAACAATTGCAAGATATAATAGAAAACATGCTACTATAATCATTATAAGGTATCCGGGGTTTTCATAAAGTCCTACAAACCCTGAACCCGATGCAATGCCGGTTACGGCACCAAAAAAACCTTGCATATAAATCTCCAATCTGCCGCTATTTCCGGCTTAAAATAATTATTATATTATTATAATAAAACAGCACAATTAAAAGCTATTGTTAGCTTAAAATGGCTGGGTGTAAGAAATTGCTGCAGCATTGCCCCATGCGTTTTGGCTTTGTTTTGCACGTTTTACTGATTTAATCGTAAAATTCCCCGCACCTTCAAAACAAGTAACCGCAGCAGTAATAGCGGCAATTACTTCACTTGAAATACCTGCCTCGATAACAGGTGCCTTTGCAATGTTTGCATTATTTTCAACCATAGGTTGTAGTGGTTGCTCTGTGCTTATTGATTTTTTTGTTTTTTCCATGTTTTTAAAAATAACACCTTGAATTGTTATAACAACAAAAAGCAAAAGTAAAACAAAAAATACTATGGTTATACCTGTAAATACAACTGTTCCTACTTCAGGTTCAGCCTGTAAAGACAGTGAAGCCGTTAATAAACGGGAAATATTCATAAAAAAACCCTCCTTAAAAATTACAATATCAAATATATTATAAAATAAAACAAAAATATATGCAACTATAATTTAATAAAAATGCAAAAAAATAACTATATTTTACAAATTTTTAATATTGTAAGTTTTTGCACCATATTATTTATTTAATGTTAACTTACTTTCAAT
>CAYJDK010000009.1:2500-11701 GCA_964368905.1 uncultured Bacteroides sp. | reverse complement strand
ACAGCTTTGCAAAATGTGTTTTGCTTATTGTACATAACACTGTTTAAATTAAAAATATCATTTCCACTATAAATTGTCAGGTTCATAATTGTATTTAATGTGTTTTCAATTTCTTCATTTATGCCTTCTAACACTTTTATTTTTTTATTTATGCTTAAATCTTCTCCGTTTTGAGTTATACTTTTCACGCTTCCACTTATAACAACGTTCATTATACCATTTTCTTTTGCATCAAATGATACTAAAATTTTTTGAGTTTCTATTTGTGTGTCTACTTCGTTTATATTCATGTCTAAATTTAAAAAATTCATTTTATCATTTAAAAGCAAAGTTAAATCCATCGGCAACTCTCGCAAATTAAAAACAGGCGTTTCACTGTCAAATATCATTAATTCGTTTACACCCATTGGCTTAGAATTTTCTATAGAAAAAACCGGTAAATATCCGCTAAATCCATTAGCTTGCAAAACGTTTGTTTCATATATTTGTTTGCTTTTATTACCTGTATAATTACTTGCATCTGCAAATCCTTCGGCAGCCTTTATTACGTCTGTTGTGCTTTCGTTTAAAGCACCAAATTCTTCTTCATTTGTGTGCGTTAAAAATACAGATAAATCTACAGTTTTTGCGTTTTGAGAAGAAAAATACGTTAAATAGTCTGAAATATTATCAAAAGTACCACTGCCTAAAAATAGAATTTTATTATGCTCATAAAATGCTTGTTTTGTTTGCTGTTTTTCAGCCTCACTCATAGCCTCATTAATACTTTTACCTTCTGCTGTGTAAATAACAGGCTCGCCTTGAACATCGGCAGTATTTGTGCCCGGTTTACAAGTGTACATTACTAAGCTTGCGGTTATCGTGCCAAAATTATCCTCGTTTAAATAAATTAATTTTACAATTGCGCGTTCGCTTAAAGGTGTGCTAATTGCACAAGAGCTAAAAAACAGCATTGTACTTAAACAAAAAATAATTGTTGCAGCTATACTCTTTATTTTTGTAATCATAATATTAAGCTCTCCTATTTGATAGCAAATTTTGGTGTTATACGTGTAAACATCAAAGTAAATTTTACAAAATTTTATTTATTAATTATTACTACGGCTTTGTATACAAAGCATACAAGCCGAAAACGCAGCAACCATAACCGATATTGCAGTGTATACGTTTTGTTCTAAAAACGAAACCACTACTATTGCAATAAACGTTATAAATACAAGCCAGATTTTTATACTTACAGAAGAAGCAAAAATAAAACATTTTTTAATTACAACGAAGGCCGCATAAAATAATATAAGCCCTTTTATTAGAATTGCCAAAAGCCAAATTAAAAAGAACATTGGCTCTAGATGCTCGAAAACAGAAAAACTTGAAACTTGTGCAACTGCATAAACGCCTTGACTGTATAAGCTTGCATTGCCTGCGAATACAAGCTCAATTAAAAAGGCACATGCAACTTGAATTCCAAAAAAACTTAATATTCCGCCAACCATGCTTTTTATTGGTATTACTGTTTTGCTCTCAATTGGTATGCTTGCAAAAAGCAGTAATGCTGCCGGAAATTTAAAGGTTAATATAACTGCACTAAAAATTCCGTAGTTGCTTTTATAAGCATGTTGTAAATTTAAAACACTCATTTTATCTGCGCATGTAATTATTAACAAAACACCAAAAACAGCAAATAGCATTAAAAACAATTGTGCTGCACGAGACATTGCGCCATTATTACATTTTAAAACGTAAAGCGCCACAAATAAAACAAGTAATATAATCGTTAATCCTGACAAATGAATATCTGTTGCAAATCTATAAAATCTTTCTATATCTAAAAAAGCACCTGCAGCACTCCATATATAAGCAAATGCGGCAGTTATTAACCAAAACCTTCCACTATACTCTGTTTTAGTGCCGTAAAATAATAACACAACAAGAATTAACAGCACAATTGTATTTATAATTGCTGCCCATATTTTTTCATGTGCACTAAATATTGTATTTGTATTAAACGATGTTAAAATCGCGTCTGCAATTATAGAACAAATAAACATATACTTTACTTGTGCAGGTTTTAAATTGTCATATCTCATGCTTATTCTCCTTTTGTTTCATTGCTCCAAATATTAGAATTATTTTTTATTAATTTTTTCCATCCTAATCTTAAAAAGCCATCAAAAAATACTTGTTTAGTCATTGGAGCAATTGGCGATGTAAATGCAAGTCCCATTATTTCCATATTACATGCGTTAAAAATCATTAGTGTAAACACAATTAATATTCCAAACGGGCCCAACAAACCGCCTGCAATTATAAATATAATTCTTAACGCAATTATAGGCTCATATAAAGAAGGAATTACATACCCGCTAATTGCTGTTAGTGCCACAATTATTACAATTGGCGCACTAACAAGCCCCACGCTTATTGCTGCGTCTCCAACAATTAGGGCCGCAACAAGGCTTACAGATTGCCCTATGGGTTTTGGCATACGAAGGCCTGCTTCCCTTACAATTTCAAGTAAAAATATCATAAAAAGTGCTTCTAAAAAAATTGGTAACGGTGTTGTTTGTTCAGATGCCATTACACGATACAAAAGCTGCTCGGGCAATACCTCAGGCGTAAATTCAACTATACTTACAAAAATGCCCGGCAACATTACTGCAATAAAAAACGCTGTATACTTTAAAAGCCTTATAAAAGATGCAAAATATGCTTTTTCTGTAAAATCGTCCATGCTTTGAAAATTTTCGTTAAAAAAATACGGTACAATCATTGCAAAAGGGCTGCCGTTAACCATTACAATAATTTTACCCTCGCATATTTTTGCGGCAGCAGTATCCGGTCTTTCAGTATATCCAACAGATTGAAACATAGAAAACGTTCCGTTCCTCATAAAAGCTGCAATATATCCTGTATCAAAAACAAACGGGAGTTGTGCCTGCTTCAACTTTTGTTTTAAAGATTGTAATACATGTTTTGGCACAAGTGTTTCGTCGTATAAAATTGCATACTCCGTTTGTGTTTTTTTACCTATTTGATGAGTTTCTATCCTTAAATCTCCTGTGCGAATTAAACGGCGTATTAAACTTATATTTATTCTTAATGGCTCTGTAAAGCCTTCCCTGCTTCCTTTAAGGTTGCTTTCGGTACCGGGCTCTTGTACTGACCTATATTCTAAATTTTGCGTAGCAACAGAAACGGCTTTGCTTGAGCCATCTATTAAAATAATTGCAGCACCGCTTGTTAGTCTTATCACAGCATTTTCAAGGCTGTCAATAGGTGTTACCTCAAAAGGTATATTTGTTTTATGCATCAAATAGTCAAATAAATTTTTGCTTTCTTTTGGGTAATCTTCTTGTCTGCTAAGGCCATCAAGCATCATTATTGATAACCTTTCAAGGCTTGAAAGGCACTCAAATATAAAAATACAGCACGACACACCACAAAGTTTTATGTCCTTTGCATAAAAGTCTACATTTTTGCCAAAATATTCTTGTAACTGTTTTTTACTGCTGTTAATATCATTGTTAAGTTCAGTTTGCATATTTTTTCTCCTGTAAAATATATTCTAACGGCATTAGTATGCCGCACAAACTTGTGTTTAAACATGTATTAACATAAAATTTAATTGCGCTTTGCGTAAAAAGGTGGCGTGTTATGACTTTAGTTTTTTTAAGAACGGTTTTTATGTTTGCAATAATTATTTTTGCATTACGCATAATGGGCAAAAAGCAACTCGGAGAACTGCAACCCTCCGAGCTTGTATCTACTATTATAATTTCAAGCCTTGCCACAATTGCAATTGAATCCCCGGAACTGCCTATTTGGACAAGTGTTATACCTATATTTGTTATTGTTGCGTTTGAAATATTATTATCAGTAATAAGTATTAAATCAACAAAGGCATCTAAGATTATATCGGGTAATCCCGTAATAATAATTAAAAACGGAATAATAAACCAAAAAATGCTATTAAGTTTACGTTTTACTGCCGAGGACTTGCTTGAATCTTTGCGTGCAAAAGATATTTTTGAGCTTAGCGACATTGACTTTGCAATGGTAGAAACGAGTGGCAAAATTAGTGTGCGCAAAAAACAAAACTCTAACGATAATAAAGGCCAGCAACAAGGTAAAATTGAGGCTACTATTCCTTCTTTGCCTGTTGTAATAGACGGTAATTATTGCCATGCTAACATGGCTTATTGCAAAATAGACGAAAGTTTTATTACAGCTTTTTGCAACCATAATAAAATTACTTTAAACGATATATTAATTTTAACATGTAATGACGCTAAAAAAATTACATGTGTAAAAAAAGATAAAAGCATATAACATATACACTATAAATAAAAAACAAAAACAGCTTATTAAAAATAAGCTGTTACGTTTTAAATATTAAGTATTATAAAATACGCTATTAATTTAAAATATTATTATGCGTTTTTTATACAAAGCTGTTTACAAACAAAGACTTTGCAAAAAATTAGAACATTTTTTTGCCAGCGCTTTTTGTAAAGGTGGCTTTTGTGGCAGCTACTTAACTCAAAACCATAAATTTACTATATGTTTTAGGAGCACAAAATGAAAAAAATTTATATTTCGCTTGCAATTTTTGTTTTTATTGCAACGCTTTCTGCCGTTAGCAACGCGTATATAAAAAACACAACAGAGCACCTTTGTGTACAATTAATGTCCGTAAAGTCTGCCTCATCAGATGGCGATTTTACTAAAGCAAAAACCGTTTACAAAGACTTAAAAATATATTTTCAGGCTCAAGAAAAGTGGCTATCCTTATTGATAAAACACGATAATTTAAGCAGCTTTGCAATTAATTTAAATGGAATAAATGCCTATTTACAAGAAGACAATTTGTCTGATTTAAACTTTGAAATTGAAAAAGCGGTAGAGCATGCAAGCCGCTTAGATGATGTTTTTTCAGCTATCTTTTGATGTTACTCTTTTTTCAATTAAATCTTTTAACTCATCCATAAACGTGCTAATGTCGCCAAACTGCCTGTAAACAGAGGCAAATCTCACATATGCTACTTCGTCAATAATTTTAAGTTCTTGCATTGCAAGCTCGCCTATTTTCATAGACGTAATTTCGCGCTCATATGAATTAAGTAGCGCTTGTTCAATATTATCAACGGCGGCTTCAAGCTGTTTATATGTAACCGGCCTTTTTTCACAAGCTCTTAAAAGCCCGTTTAAAAGTTTTTGCTTATTAAATGTTTCACGAGATTTATCTTTTTTAATTACCATTAAAGGCACTGTTTCAACAATTTCATACGTTGTAAATCTTTTGCTGCAACTAAAGCATTCTCTGCGTCGGCGTATTCTTTCACCGTCATCTGCAGGGCGAGAGTCAATAACTTTTGATTCAAGTTCACCGCAATAAGGGCATTTCATAATTAAAATTCCTTTCTGTTTACATTTGTATTATCGTACAATTTTTGTAAATACTGAGCAGACGATATTATGCTTTCCACACTTGTAAAACTGTCGCTATACAATTCTATCACTCCGTCACCGGTAAAATTGTGCTGCGCTAAACAATTAAACAAATGCTCAAAATCATAGTTGCCTGTGCCGGGTAATGTGCAATCATTATCATTGTCGCAATCGCTTAAATGCAAGTATTTAACACATTTTCCCATTGCATTAACCATGTCTTGTGTCTTGATATTCGCTCGTCTCATTTGTTTAATGTCAAGCGTAAAGCTAATGTCATCGTTTAATAATTTACGCATTTTAATTATATTTTTTGTGTAACCAAATTTACACCTAACAACGTTTTCGTGGCACAATTCCACATTAAATTCACGGCCTAAATCCCTTAGTTTTGCAATGTTTTCGCAGTAAATATCTAAAGGATAATTAACATCCTTGTGCATGCCATGAAAATTAAAAAATGATATTTCTAACTTATTGCATGTTTCAAAATATTGCTTATAAAAATCAAAACCGTCTTTTTTTCTTGTGTCATAATGTGTTGCAAAAAAAAACGATTCAAGCGCACATGTAAACGGGTGAAGTGCAATGATATTTTGTTTTGTTTTGTCTTTAATTTTCTTTAGCTTATTTATATATTCATTGTCTAACTCGCTAAATGTATTTAAAAAAAGTTCAATGTTTGTAACACCATATTTTTGCAAAAGTTTAAATGCTTCTACCGTTTGCATGGGATAAAGGCATGCAGTGGAAATGCCTATTTTCAATTGAAACACCTCTTTTGCACAAAAATAATACTTTTACCATAAGCTTTTTAACATTAAAATGTTTAATTGTAACATAAATTAAAATATAATTTGCCTTAACATTAATAAGCTTAAAACATGTTTTAATAAACATAAGCATTTAAATTAATGTTAAGGCATTTTTTATTTATTTACTTGTTTTTTTTTGCACTGCCTTATTAGTTTTAGTAATTTTTCTTGTTTTCCAAACTACCCAAAGTGGGCCGGCAATAAATATAGTACTGTAAACACCGCTTATCATACCTATAATTAATGGTAAAGCAAATGTAAATATGCTGTCTAAACCGTATATTAAAGATACAACACAAACGGCTCCAAGTGCCAAAACGGTAGATATTGTTGTATTTATAGAACGTTTTAAACTTTGATTGATGCTTAAGTTAACCATTTTATCAAATGGCATATTCTTGCCAACAAGTAGTCCGTTTTCACGCACGCGGTCATACACAACAACTGTGTCGTTAATTGAATAACCTAAAATAACAAGCATTGCAGCAATAAAGTTACTGTCTAGCGGAATACGTGCTATTACAAAAACACCATAAACTATTATTAAGTCATGCACAAGTGCAACAACAGCCATTACACCAGCAGACCAACCGCCTATCTTTTTAAAGCGTATTGATATATATATTAGTATTAAAATAGATGCCATTATTACTGCAACTATGCATTTTGCAAAAAACTCTGCACCCATTACAGGGTTAACGTTGTTTATTTCTAATTGATTGAAATTATTTTCTGCATAACTTTCATCAAGCATTGTTGCAAAATTTTCAATAGATTCCGGCTGAATTGTTTGTGTTCCTTGAGCATTTATTGTAACTGTTTTAGTATTTGTGGCAATGTCTTGCCCTGTTTGCACCGTAACAACTGTGTCAAAAACATCTTCTGCTTGTGCCCTAAACTCTTGTGCGTCTAAGTCTCCGCTATAACTGTATGTTAAAAGTGCTCCGCCTTTAAACTCTATGTCCATTGGAACACCAAAAAACACAGAAACTGCAATTATAACCGCTATTACTATTAAAGAAAATGCAAAAAACTTATTTCTATTGCCAACTATGTTGTAACTATTTTTCATTTTTTACACCTCCGTATAAAGCAGGATTGCGGAATATTTTAAGTTTAGAAATACCTTTAAGCATGATTCTTGTGCAAACAACCCCAAAAACAAAGTTCATAAGCACGCCTACAAGCAACGTATAACCAAACGAGTATATAGTGCCCGATGTTGTAGCACCAAAACCTAACAATGATAAAAATTGCCCAAAAATATTATCGCTTGCTCCAAATACACCCATTAATATTACTGCAACTATTAATACAGTAACGTTACCGTCAATTATAGGTGAAAGGCCTCTATCAAAACCGGCGCGTATTGCACCGTTAATGCTTTTACCATGGCGTATTTCTTCACGTATACGCTCGCCTGTAATAACGTTTGCATCAACACCCATGCCTATGGCAAGTATTATACCTGCTATGCCCGGCAATGTTAATGTAAAGCTATTTACAAACGGCAAATAACCTGAAACAAATGCAACTGTCATTGAAACTTGGCCTAGCAAGGCAATTACAGCAACAAACCCGTGTAATTTATAATTTAGCATCATATATGCTGCAACAAGTAAAAACGCAATTGCACCGGCAATTACCATTGCTTCTAAAGAGTTAGCACCAAGGCTTGGGCTAATAGTTCTGTATGTTTCAGCACTTAATGAAAACGGTAATGCTCCGGAATTAATTTGGTTTGCAAGTGTTACTGTTTGTTGGCGAGTTGCATCGTCATTACCTGACATTGAAATCATAGCATTGCCATCAGGTATTGGGTTATTAACAGTTGGTGCAGATATTAAAGTATCGTCCATCCAAATTGAAATAACTCCATTTGTTTGTGCAAGTCTCGTTGTTGCCTCGGCAAACTTGTCAACGCCTGATTGTTCTAGTTCCAAAGAAATATAATATGGATTTGTAACATCCTGGCTATCATAAGCGGCAATGGCGCTCTTAATATCAGCGCCTTCCAATATTATATTTTCAGCTGTTATTCCCGAAGGTGCGCCGGCAGAATCTGTTTCACTTCCTTCTCTAAATGTTAAAACCGCAGTTGCACCTATTTCTTCAATTGCACTTTCAGGGTTAAATTCTTCTTCGCCCTCTTTCCAAGGGAAACGTAGTATTATCCTGTTACTGTCGTCATCACGGAATACTTCGCTATCTGTAATGTTAAGGCTTAGCAAACGTTGTTCAATAACAGATTGCGCCGCAGCCATTTGTGACGGTGTTGCCTCAATGTCTTCTGATGGCATAAAAGTAACTTCTAATCCGCCGCGTATGTCAATACCAAAACGTATATCACTAGCGCCTTTTAAATAAGTTGTTGTAATGTCGCCATACTGGCTACTAACACCAACAAAGGCAGTTAAAGCTACAATTATTATTAAAAGTGCAATAACAAAAAACTGCCAAGGTTTTCCTCTTGTTTTCATTCATTTTCCTCCGAAATTACGTTTAGCATATTTTAATGCCAAAGCATATGTATTTTTGCACAAAAGTGCATATTTATAAAGTTGTTAGCAGCAATAAAAAATTACAATATATACTTATTATAAATAATAAACATTATTTTTTTGTACTAACTTTAGTTTACACTGCCTTTAAATTAAAATTGTTTATAAAATAATTTAGTAATTATTACAATTGTTAAGCAGTTTAAACCTTTATAAAATTAGTTGCTTTTTTGTAAAACAACTAATTTATTATTCTAAAGCTTTACCTATATTATTAAGTAAACTTTAGTATAATTTTAACTAAGCCAAATATTTTTCAATAATAGCTATTTTTGCACAAACACACAGTAAATTTGTTGCTGTTTTAAGCTCTTCAAGTGGTGGAAATGTTGGTGCAATGCGAATGTTTGTGTCTTTTGGGTCTACACCATATGGGT
>CAYJDK010000009.1:0-2446 GCA_964368905.1 uncultured Bacteroides sp. | reverse complement strand
CGCCTGTTAGCACAACACCTGCCTTTTTGCAAAGCTCTACTGTCCTTTTTGCACAATTGTCCGGTAAATATAAGCTAATAAAATACCCACCGTTAGGCTTTGTCCAGTATGCATTTTCTTCGCCTATCTCTTTATCCATAATACTCAAAACCATATCAAATTTAGGTTTCATAATATCACGGTGTTTTTCCATATGCTTTGCAACACCTTGCATATCTTTAAAATAATTAACATGGCGTAATTGGTTAATTTTGTCATAGCTTATAATCATTGGGAAAGAGTTTTCAAGTATATAATCCATGTTTTCTTTACATGCGGCCATAGCACCAACAGATGCGCCCGCAAATGTTACTTTGCTTAATGAGCAAAAAATAAAAACACGGTTTTCATTGCCGGCTTTTTTTGCCTCATCCATTATATTTAACAGTTTATCAGGTGTATTTGTTAAGTGGTGCACACAATATGCATTGTCCCAAAATATTTTAAAGTCTGCAGACGCTGTAGTCATGTTTGCAAGACGCTTTACGGTTTCATCGCTATACGTATAACCGTCCGGGTTTGAATACATTGGTACGCACCAAATGCCTTTAACACTTTCATCTTTAACAAGTTTTTCTACTAAATCCATGTCAGGTCCGCTTTGAGTCATAGGCACATTAATTAATTCAAAACCAAAATATTCTGTAATTCTAAAGTGTCTATCATAACCGGGCGCAGGGCATAAAAATTTAGGTTTATCTTCTTTAGACCATGCCTGCTTACTATTAGAAAAACCTTTTCTAACACCAAGCTCTACCATGTTATACATTAAATTAAGGCTTGCATTACCGCCAACAAATACTTCGCTTTTGTCAACGCCCATCATCTGTGCAAAAAACACGCGTGCTTCAGGCACACCTTCTAAATTACCATAGTTTCGTGTATCTATACCACTGCCTGAAATATATTCTGTTTTATCAAATATATCAAGCGAAATATCTAATTGTTCAGAAGACGGTTTACCCCTTGACATATCAAGTTTTAAATTTTTTGCTTTAAACTCGTTATAAATATCCATTAGTTCATTCAATTTTACTTTTAAGTCTTGTTTTGGTGTTTGTTGTAGTGATTGCAAATTAGCTCCTCCTAAATTAACACATAAATTTAATTGCACATAATTATACACCGTATTTGTGGTATTCACATTACGGTTTTTTGCATTTTTAAATTTTACACATAGAATAATTATAAAACAAAAAGGTAAATTTTACAATACAAAAATCAATATTCATTTTTTTTATTTATAATTATATAAAATTATTGCATTGTAGCGCACTTTGTTACTTATTTACGTGTTTTGCAACTTGCCACTTGTGTGGCAAGTTGCAAAACATAAAATAACATATTTAAATATTTGCACAGCTTTTTTATTGGCACGGCTTATGCAGCAATTACAAATTTAAATTGCGCTGCACTCAATATTACGCTTTTTTAAATTTTTTCAACAGATAATGTAACAATTTCACCGTTTACATCCCATTGTTTTTCATATCCTTTTGCTTCGTTATAATATATATTATCTGCCATAACATCTGTTTTTATAACATCTTCGTTCTCTTTAACAATTTTTACAATATTTTCGTTTTCTTTAATGTACACATTAATGTGGTCTTCTACATTAAAGTCTGCCTCTTTGCGCATTGTTTGTAATTTTGAAACAATTTCTCTTACAAAACCTTCTTTAATAAGTTCTTCGCTCAATTCAGTGTCAATTGCAACTGTAATGTCTGTGTCTTGAACCGTAAAATAGTGGCTAGATTGAGCCGTTTCAATTAGCAAGTCTTCAGGTGCAAGTTCTATTGTTTCTGCGTTAATGCTAATTTTAAGGCAATTATTTTCATCTAGTTCTTTTTTAGCTTTATTTCCATCTATTTCACTAAGCACTGTTCTTATTTCGCCAAGTTTTTTGCCATATTTTGGGCCTAGTGTTTTAAGTTGCGGCTTAAAGTTATAAGACATAAACGAGCCTGTGTCATTTGTAAAATCAATTTGTTTAATATTTAGCTCATCTTTTAAAATTTCTTTAAAATATTGTCCAAGCTCTTTTTCTGCTTTAATATACATTACAGAAAGTGGTTGGCGATTTTTTATGTTAGAACCGTTTCTTGCAGCACGGCCAAGCTGTGCAATTTTAAGCACAAGGTCCATGTCTGTTTCCAGTTCTTTATTTATTTTATTGCCATCTGCTACAGGGTAATTACAAAGATGCACACTTTTAGGTGCAGTTTCATCAATTCCGCAAACTAAATTTTGATATATACACTCAGACATAAACGGTATCATAGGTGCCGATAATTTAGATACAGTTACTAATGCTGTGTGCAATGTCATGTACGCATTAATTTTGTCTTGCGGCATATCTTTGCCCCAAAAACGTTCTCTCGAGCGCCTTACATACCAGTTGCTC
>CAYJDK010000008.1:21401-21927 GCA_964368905.1 uncultured Bacteroides sp. | reverse complement strand
ACGTGCCGCATCAAGCGCTTTTTGCGCTTCTTCTTTTGCCATAAGCGCACGGTCCTTATCAATATCTTCTTCCCATTCAAACGTTGTTGCAACTAAGCGCACAACATTATCTATAATGCTTAACATTCCGCCGCTACAAGCCGCACGTCGCACTTTTTCTTCAGAGCGAACACGCACTATACCGGTAGAAAGTGCCGTAAAATATTTTGAATGGTTAGCCATAATGCATACGTCACCGTCTATGGCGCGTGCAATAACACGCTGAGCGTCACCGTTAAAAAACTCGCCGTCCGGTGTTGCAATATGCAGTGTAAAAGTGTTAATATTGCTCACCGCCTTTATGTGTTTTTAGCTTTTTCTATAACGTCTTCTATTGTGCCTGCATATAAAAATGCAGATTCCGGCAACTCGTCGTGTAAACCTTCAAGTATTTCTTTAAAACCGCGCACCGTTTCTTTAATTGGCACATATTTGCCTTCCATGCCTGTAAATTGTTCTGCAACGCTAAACGGTTGAGACAAGAAAC
>CAYJDK010000008.1:19399-21391 GCA_964368905.1 uncultured Bacteroides sp. | reverse complement strand
ACGAGCCCTTGCAACAGTTAATTTGTCTTCTTCGCTTAGCTCGTCCATACCCATAATTGCAATTATGTCTTGCAATTCTTTATATCTTTGCAAAACTTGTTGCACGTTTCTTGCAACTTCGTAATGTTCTTGCCCAACTATGTCTGCAGTTAGTATGCGAGAGGTAGAATCAAGTGGGTCAACCGCAGGGTAAATACCAAGCGATGAAATCTCACGAGATAAAACAGTTTTAGCGTCAAGGTGGGCAAATGTAGTTGCCGGCGCCGGGTCGGTAAGGTCATCGGCCGGAACGTAAACCGCTTGAACAGATGTGATTGAACCGTTTTTAGTTGACGTAATACGCTCTTGCAGTGCACCCATTTCTGTTGCAAGTGTTGGCTGGTATCCAACCGCTGATGGCATACGTCCAAGCAAAGCCGAAACCTCGGAACCTGCTTGAGTAAAACGGAAAATGTTGTCTATAAACAAAAGCACGTCTTGGTTTTCTTCATCGCGGAAGTATTCTGCCATTGTAAGGCCTGAAAGTGCAACGCGCATACGTGCTCCCGGTGGTTCGTTCATTTGGCCAAATACTAGGGCTGTTTTGTCAATAACTCCGCTTTCTTTCATTTCGTTGTAAAGGTCGTTACCCTCGCGAGTACGTTCTCCAACGCCTGTAAAAACAGAAAGCCCGCCGTGTTGTTTTGCAACGTTGTTAATTAATTCTTGTATTAAAACAGTTTTGCCAACGCCGGCACCGCCAAAAAGCCCTATTTTACCGCCTTTTGCGTACGGCGCAATTAAGTCTACAACTTTAATGCCTGTTTCAAGTATTTCAGTTGTTGGCGATTGCTCGTCGTAAGACGGAGCGCTTCTGTGTATTGGCCAGCGTTCCTCTGTTTTTGGTGCTTCAACGTTGTCAACCGGGTCTCCTAATAAGTTAAATATACGGCCAAGGCATTTTTCTCCAACGGGCACCGTTATTGGTGCACCTGTGTCTGTTACCTCTGCGCCGCGTACAAGTCCGTCTGTGCCAGACATGGCTATGCAACGAACAACGTTGTCGCCAATATGTTGTGCTACTTCTAATGTTATTGTGCTATCGCCGTTTTTTACAGTTAGAGCATTTAACATCTGTGGCAACTGACCGTTTGTAAACTGCACGTCTAGCTCTGGACCTTTAATTTGTGTAACTGTGCCTGTGTTTTGCTGAATCATAGCTTCAATCTCCTTTTTGGAAGTTTTTTCTCGGCACATAGCTTACTATGCCTCTGCGCCTGCCACAATTTCTGTTATTTCTTGTGTTATGCTGCTTTGCCGTGCCCTGTTGTATTGCAACGACAATTTATCAATCATTTCTTTTGCGTTACTGCTTGCCGCGTCCATTGCGGTTCGCCTTGCGCCAAATTCACTGGCGCTACTTTCAGAAAGTGCACCGTATAAAATGCCGCCAACGTATTGCGGAACAATTGCATTATACACACTTTCGCAAGATGGCTCGTACATTATTAGCGCTTCTGCTGTGTTTTTTGCGTTTTCACGCACGTATCTAATTGGTAAAACCTTCATTACCGCAGGCTGCTGCGTTAACATTGAAACAAAATTTGTATAACCTATATAAATTTTGTCTATTTCGCCTTTTAAGTACATTTTGCACAACATTCTGCCAATTGTAAAGCAATCTCCAATGCTAACATCTTGTGCAATTGTAAATTCTTTTGTAACAATCTCTATTCCTCTGCGCTGGCAAAATTCTACTGCCCGTTTGCCTATTGGTAATATGCAAATTTCTTTGTCTTTACTGTGCGCCATAACTGTTTTAAATATGTTAGAGTTATAACCGCCCGCAAGGCCTCTGTCACCTGCTATCATAACGTAACATTCTTTTTTTGCTTTTCTCTCTTGCACATATGGCGAGGAAAAATCTGTATTGCTATACGCTATGTTATTAAGTGTTGCATGTAACTCTGTAAAATAAGGGCGAGAATTTTCAGCCTTTTCTTTTGCTTTACG
>CAYJDK010000008.1:13746-19357 GCA_964368905.1 uncultured Bacteroides sp. | reverse complement strand
CTTTTTAAGCGCATCAATTGTTTCTTGCGGTAAATCTTTTGTTGTGCGAATAACATCTAAAATGCTTTCGCTGTGCAAATTATCCAGTTCTTCATAAAGTTCTGCTTCATACTCTTTAATATGTTCTACCGGAACGTCTGCAAGGTAATCGTTAATAACGGCGTATAAAATACAAACTTGTTTTTCAACGGCAACAGGTGCATTTCTGTCTTGCTTTAACACTTCCACCACGCGTTCGCCTTGTGCAAGGCGGCGTTTTGTGTCAGCATCAAGGTCAGAACCAAACTGGGCAAAGCTCTGCAATTCCCTGTACTGTGAATAAATAAGTTTTAGCGAACCGGCAACTTTTTTCATTGCCTTAATTTGCGCACTACCGCCAACACGAGAAACAGATATACCCGGGTTAACCGCCGGACGAATACCTGAATAGAAAAGTTCTGTTTCAAGGAAAATCTGTCCGTCTGTAATAGAAATTACGTTTGTTGGAATGTATGGCGAAAAGTGTACTGCATGTGTTTAAATTATAGGCACCGCCGTTAAGCTACCGCCACCGTATTCAGGCGCAAGGCGCGCTGCACGTTCAAGCAAACGGCTATGTAAGTAGAAAACGTCTCCCGGATATGCCTCACGGCCCGGTGGGCGCCTTATTAATAGCGATAATGCACGGTATGCAACGGCATGTTTAGACAAATCATCGTATATAATTAAAACGTCTTTACCTTGTGCCATAAAATATTCGCCAATAGTACAGCCTGTGTACGGCGCAATATATTGCATTGGCGCAAGCTCTGATGCAGACGCACTAACAATAATTGTATAATCCATGGCACCGTTAACAGTAAGCATTTCAACTAACTGTGCAACGGTAGATTGTTTTTGCCCTATTGCAACGTAAATACAAATAACGTCTTGTCCTTTTTGGTTAATTATTGTGTCTGTTGCAATAACTGTTTTACCAGTTTGCCTGTCGCCTATAATAAGTTCACGTTGGCCACGGCCAATCGGTATCATGCTATCTATTGATTTTATGCCGGTTTGTAGCGGAACAGAAACGCTTTTACGCTCTATAATTCCGGCTGCCGGGCTTTCAATTGGGCGCATTTCGCTTGTTTGTATTTCCGCTTTGCCGTCAATTGGTTCGCCCAAAGCATTTACAACACGGCCTATCATTTCATCGCCAACCGGA
The DNA here is from genome assembly GCA_964368905.1 of uncultured Bacteroides sp. Lineage (GTDB taxonomy): Bacteria > Bacillota > Clostridia > Oscillospirales > Ruminococcaceae > Ruthenibacterium. The sequence continues at coordinate 18,171 of CAYJDK010000008.1, read as the reverse complement.
ACAGAAACAACTTTGCCTGTACGTTTAACGCTGTCGCCTTCTTTAAGGCCTGTATCAGAGCCAAGCACAACTATAGCAACGCTGTTTTCTTCAAGGTTAAGCGCCATGCCGAACTCACCGTTTTCAAATTCAAGCAGTTCGTTCGCCATACAATGATCAAGACCGTATGCGCGTGCAATACCGTCGCCAACCATAATAACGGTGCCTGTTTCTGCCGTTTCAATTTTAGTTTCGTAATTTTTTATTTGCGATTTTATAATTTTACTGATATCTTCAGGTTTTAACTGCATAGTCTCACCAACTTTCTGTGAGTTTTTTGTTATGGTTTTATTTGCACCACAACACTATTTATACTCTTAATTTATAATATTTTTTTAACTGAAAACAGTTCTCTTACAAATACAACTAAAAAACATATACACTAACTTAAAAGCAGTGTTTGCATATGTTCAAGGCGCCCTGTTGCAGAGCCATCTATCTCTTTGCCGGAGTATATTAATTTTATACCGCCTATAAGAGTTTCGTCTGTTTGCACTGTAAGTTCTACATTTTTGCCCGTTACGCTTTCAACTTTTTTAATTAATGCGCTTTGTTGGTCTTTTGTAATTTCCTTTGCGCTTATTGCAACTACGGGTAAAATGCCGTTTTCTTCATACATTAATTCTTTATAAACTTTTTTACAATCCGGCAATATATTTAATGCCGATTTTTCACACAAAATTTTACAAAAATTTAATACATGTTTGTGCACGCTTTCTTTAAACGCACCGTCTAAAAGGCTAAGCCTTTCTTCTTTTTGTAATATAGGGTTTTGCAAAAGGCGCAAATATTGCTTGTTTTCGCTAAAAACATTGCAAATTAAATTTAGGTTTTCTAAAACTTGTTTTTGCAAGCTTTCTTCTTTTGCTAGCGTATAAAGAGCAGTGCCAAACTCATTTGCCCCCGCCGACATCATGATGCATCGTCTATCATCTTTTTATGTGTGCTTGCATCAATTTCTTTTTCAACAACTTTTTTAGCAATGTCAAGTGCTATGTCGGCAATTTCGCCTTTAAGTTCTGTTGCAGCTTTGCGGCGTTCGCTTAATATTTCTTCTTGCGCTTTTTCTTTAAGGGCTGCTGTTTCAGCGCGCGTTGTGTTAATTAACTCTTCACTGCGCGCATTTGCCCTTTGTGTTGCGCTTTTTACAATATCTGCTGCTTCTTCTTTAGCGCTTTCAAGGCATTGAGTATACTCGTCTTTCATCTCTTTTGCCTCAATTGCTGTTTTCTTTGCTTCTTCGTACTCGTCGTCTATTTGTTTGCGGCGCTTGTCTAGTACTTCTTGCACAGGCTTAAACAAAAACTTTTTAAGCCCAAGCGTTAACAAAAGTAAGTTTATTAACGTTGCTATTGAAGTCCACGGCATAAACGCCACAAGAGATTGGAAATTATCCATATTGTATCCCCCTTGTTCGGGCAATTTATAATACACAAAACAAAATTAAATTGTTTTGCATTGTATGCCTTTGTTTTAAAAACATACATTATAAAAAACGCTTTTATTTTTACTTTTTTTGTTTTGTAAAAACAACATTACATTATAATTTACAAAACCGCTTGTTTAAACTATTAACCCAATAGGCCTAAGAACATGCCCGGAGCCACAAATATTAATAACAAGCCTGTAACGAAACCGTAAATACCTGTTGTTTCTGCAATGGCACAACCTAAAAGCATTGTAGAAGTAACGTCACCTTTTGCTTCCGGTTGGCGGCCTATAGCCTCACAGGCTTTACCAACTGCGTAACCTTCACCAATACCGGGGCCAATACCCGCCATAAGAGCTAAACCTGCACCTACTGCACAACCGGCAAGAACTATTGCTTTTTCTAACATAAAAACTGCCTCCTAAATATTAATTTAATTTGTTAATTATTTTTTGCACATGTTTACATTTAACTTAATTTATAAAAAGCAACATGCTATTAGTTGCCTTTAATTTAAAGTGTTTTATTTACCATGGTTTAAGCTGTATTAAAAAACCCTTAAACATGTGCTTGCGTATAAACAGCCGGTACCACCGGCCAAAGAACTAAAATTATTCCTCAGCTGCGTTTGCAATATAAAGTGTTGTTAACATGCAGAATATAAACGCCTGCATAAAACTGGAGAACAAGTCAAAATACACGGACAACACAGCCGGTATACCAACTTGCAAGAACGGAATACTGCCCAAAACGCTACCTAATGCACCGGGCAACCACCCAAACACAACGTTAGACAGTGTGGCAAGCGCCGCATAAACAAGTGCGGTTATAACGCTGCCGGATACTATGTTACCAAAGTGACGAAAACCCATTGATATAGGAGTAGAAAGCTCTGACAAAATATTAAACGGGGTTAAAACCGGTATAGGTTTTGTAAAGCTTAACATGTAACCAATAGGCCCGCTTGTGCGTATTTTTGTATACGTTATAAGTATAAATACTAAAATAGCCCATGCCAATGTTGTAGATAAATCGCTTGTTGGCGGGTAAAGTGTTAAAAGGCTTAAAAGGCTTGATACAACAGATGCACCAAACAAAGCCGCAATAAACGGTGTATAATGTGCAAACTTTTGGCCCATGTTGCCGCTAACAAACTTTTGTGCCGTTTCAACAAGAAATTCTGCCACAATTTGGCGTTTAGTAACGGGTTTTACTTGTAAATTGCGCGTTAACCAATAACAAACGCAAAGTAATACTACCATTACAAGTGTACTGTTAACAATTGTTTGCGTAATGGGTATTCCGCCAAGCACCGGAATTGTAAAATAAATTTTAGCTCCGGTAATATTGACATTCATTAGTTTTAATCACCCTCCTGTACTGTATTATTTTGTAAGTTTTGTTTCTTTTCGGGTTTGTATATGCCAAATATTTGCATAAGTGCAATTGTAATGCGCGGAAAAAACACAGGCAAAACCACACACACCTACATAAAATATGGCGAGCTTACACCTATTGCAATGCCTGCCAACAATGCAAGCATTCTTAAACTGTAAGAAAGCTGTAATTTTAGCTTGTTGCGTTTTTCGCTGTCTTGATTATTTGCAATAATTTGCACTGTAATGCCAAGGAGTAAAAAGTTTGCTATTGCCATTGTACAGCCAAGCAATGTGCCGTACAAAACTGTTAAATCCCACATATTTATTATTAAAAACACAAGGTTCATAATAATTGCAAGTACAATGGTGCCAACAGATATACGCACCGTTTCACGCACTATGGATTTTTGTAGTCTCATTGCAGTTTACCTCTCAACTCGTCTGGTACTGTTTTTTCTTGCGTTTGTTCTTTTTTATTTGCACGGCGCATAACGTATTTAACAAAAGAGTAAAAAGATGCAATGCCTGCACCAAGCCCTAAAACAATAAAAAGTGCGTATATCCATGCACCCACCAAGCCCTTGCTTACAAGCCAATTTGCAAGCAAAAGCATTAAAATTATTGGTGTTGCGAAAGATATACCCACTTGTGCTAAATAAGTAAGCCCTTGTAAAGAATTAAGCAAATTTTTATTGTTCACGGTTCCCTCCGTTATTTTCCAATTAAATACATGTATAAAAATTCATATAATATTGAATAACCATCATTGCTTTTACTTTTACTACTATTAATATTATAACAAATATTTTTGTATAGTACAACACAAAAAAATGTATTTTTTCTTTGTTTTGCAAAATACGTTAAAATATTACATTTATAAGTGATATATTATTTACATGCTTTTAGTGCAGTGTGTGCACCTAAAAGCCCTAAAAACCCTTGCATAAATGCAACGCTAATTGTAAAAACATCAACATTTGCACTTATAATAAAAAGCGTTTGCGGTAGCTCTATACAAGTACAAAACAAAAATGCAGATAAACCGCTAACTATTAATTGCGTTTTATGGTTTGCGGTAGGTGCTTTATACATTATGCCCAAGAATTTTGTAAAAAACACAAGCGATGCAATTGAAGAACAAACGTTTAAAATATATGTTATTCTGTGCACGCTTGCAGGATATTCTGCATATCGCAAAGTGCACAATAGGCAAAGCGATATTGCCGAAATTAAGCCTATTGTTCTAAGCCGAGTTTTTTCATGCGTGAGTGTTACATTTTTTAATGCAATTGTAAGGCAAAACCCGCTTAAAAGTATTAAACAAATTGCAAATATAATGCGCACGCAAAATGCAAAAAACAGCATAAATATCCCGCTTTGATAATGCCCAAAATTAGTTGACGGAGCTACAAACTCGCTTATAGCATAAAAAAAGCCTAAAATTGCGCTTGTAAACGCACATGTGCTAATGCAAAAAAGTATTGCCTTGCATGGCTTTAGCTGTATAACGCCTTGAGCCGTTTTTGCCATTTTAAATATAACATAAAATATTAATATAAGCGCCGCAATTAATGCATA
>CAYJDK010000008.1:13077-13736 GCA_964368905.1 uncultured Bacteroides sp. | reverse complement strand
TAACCAAACACTTGCATACATTACAAAATACGTATCGGCCTCGCTTAAAAACGCTAAATCATAAAACCGTGCAAAGCCTGCAAAAACACATAAACCCAAGCATATAACACATGCTTTTAATTTCATTTTCTATCCTCCGGCGGCGTATAGTTTTGCTCTTTACCAACATATTTATAAGCAGGCCTTATAATTCTGTTTGAAAACACAACTTCTTCAATACGGTGCGCGCACCAGCCCGGTATTCTGCTAATTGCAAAAAGCGGTGTGTGCAAGTCCTCGTTTATGCCAAGCATTTTATATATAAGCCCGCTGTATAAATCTACATTAGCGCAAGCTCCTTTGCCGTCTTTTGCTTTTCCAATAGCAATTGGTGCAAGCCTTTCAACGGAATTTAATAAATTAAATTCGCGTTCAAACCCCTTTTCTATTGCAAGCGGCCTTGCGTGCTTGCGCAATATAATTGCACGTGGGTCGCTCTTTGTGTAAACTGCGTGCCCCATACCATATATTAACCCGCTTTTATCGCCTGTTTGTTTTTGCAACGTCCTGTTTAAATAGTCAAGAACTTCGTCGTCGTCTTTTTCAATTTTAATGTTTTAGTTAATGCCATTAAGCATTTTCATAACTTTATGGTTAGCACCACCATGCTTTTGCCCCAT
>CAYJDK010000008.1:2069-13067 GCA_964368905.1 uncultured Bacteroides sp. | reverse complement strand
CCTTTAGGCTACCTATTGCTGAACTTATTGCAGAATATGTATCTGTACCGGACGATGACAGCACCCTACAAGTAAATGTTGAATTGTTACCGCCGCCATGGTCTGCATGTAAAACCATACATAAGTCTAACAATTGTGCCTCTTGTTTTGTAAACTGTTGGTCCGGCCTATATGTTGACAATATATGCTCTGCCGTACTTTGGCCTTTTTGCGGTAAGTGCAAGTGCATGCTTTGTTTATCGTATGCTCTTTTTTTAATTTGATGCGCACTTACCATTATTGTTGGCAAGCCGGCAATAAGGTTAATGCTTTGGCGCAATATGTTTTCTAAACTTAAATCTTCTGCCTTGTCGTCATAAGAATAAAGCGCAAGCACGCTGCGTGCAAGCTTGTTCATTATATTTATAGACGGTGCTTTCATTATCATATCTTCTGCAAAGTTTTCAGGCAGCTCTCTGCGCTCTTGTATAATCTCTTTAAAATTTTTAGCCTGCTCTTCAGTTGGCAAGCTGCCAAAAAGTAACAACCATATTACTTCTTCAAAAACAAAGCGGTCTTCTTTATACGCTGCTTCAACTATGTCTGCAACGTCTACTCCCCTATAAATAAGTTTGCCGTCTGCCGGTGTTCTCACTCCGTTTTCCATTTTGTATCCCACAACGTCGCACACATTTGTAAGCCCCGCAAGCACCCCTGTGCCGTCCGGGTTTCTAAGCCCTCTTTTTACACCCAGCTTTTCACATTTTCCTGTGTCTATAAAATTATTTTTTAAATATTCTTCGCACAACCCGGCAATAGATCCGGATTTATCCCACACTGCTTGATTATTTCCCATGTTTAATTCTCCCCATTATTTATGCATTAAAACTTATCCTCTTAAATATATTTTACAATATACATATAAAAAAAACAAGGACGGGATAAAAATGAAAAAAACTATACCTATATTATTAATGTTTGCAATTTTAATTTTTGCGTTGCCGTTTAGCGGTTTGCTTTTTACAAAAATACCTCAAACGCTAACATCTCCTGCTATTTTCGAAGCACCGGAAACAACGTTTGAACAAAACACACAAACCCCTCAAGGCGAGAGCGGACAAGACCAAAATTTAAGCACCACACCCACTACACCCGCCGCAGAGCAAGACGAGTTTAAAATTTTTAACGAGAGCACCGGGCAAGTTGATATTGTAAATGCTCGCGATTATGTTATTGGTTCTGTCGCGGCCGAAATGCCCATGACTTATAGCGACGAAGCATTAAAAGCACAGGCTGTTGCCTCTTATACGTATGCGCTTGCTTTAAAGGCAAGCACACTTGGCGGAGACCCAAATTTAAACGGCGCACATTTTTCTGCTAATCCGTCGCAACGTAAAGGCTACATGACAAAAGAGGCAATGCAAAGTTTTTGGGGCGATGAATACGAGCAAAACATAACGCGCCTTGAAAGCTTAGTAGACAGCCTTGATGGCAAAGTTATTATATACGACTCAGCACCAATACATGCATGTTACCATGCAATAAGTAGCGGCAAAACAAGCGCAAGCGAAAGCGTTTGGGGCGAAGCACTACCATACCTAATTAGTGTAGACTCTCCGTTTGACATAACAAGCCCTGAATTTAACTCCACATTACGCTTTTCAATTTCAGACATGGAGGACGCACTTATTGCAAGCCTTATTTCTCCACAGGGAGACCCGTCTACATGGTTTGGCATGCCCATATTGTCTGAAAGCGGATATGTTAACAGCATTACTGTTGGCGGCACACAGTATACCGGCGCACAAATACGCGAAGCGCTGGGCCTTAGAAGTGCAGCTTTTACGGTGGCATATACGCAAGACTTTGTTTTTGAAATAACAACACAAGGATATGGCCATGGCGTTGGCATGAGCCAATTTGGCGCAAATTGCATGGCATTAACAGGAAACACGCACGAAGAAATTTTAAGCCATTATTTTCCTAACACAAGTTTTGGCTACATTTAACGCTATTTAAATTAATGTTACGCAAGGTTTTAAAATTCACATGTATAATTAAAGAGTAATTAACACAGTAATGCGCCAAAAAAATTGTGCAAACACATATTTTTAATAAAAAATTTAATTTTTTTTGTTTTTGCTATTAACTTTTTTAAAAAACGTGCCGAAATAATAGTTGTACGGCATAAATAGCATTTCTATTTATGCAAACATTAAAAGCAAATTGCCTTACGTGCGTTTAGGCCTTCGTACATGGGCAGTTGCAAATAAAGGTAAGATGGACCTTACCTAATAAAATTTATGGAGGATCTATAATATGCGTATACAAAATAATATTCCTGCGATGAACTCTTATCGCAACTACACAAACAACACAAACAAACTTGGTGCAAACCTTGAAAAATTGTCTTCTGGTTACAAAGTTAACCGTGCAGGCGACGATGCAGCAGGTCTTGCAATTTCTGAAAAAATGCGCGCTCAAATCACAGGCCTTGACGCAGCACAAAAGAACGCAGCTGACGGCGTTAGCTTAGTTCAAACAGCTGAAGGTGCATTGACAGAAGTTCACGATATGTTAAACCGTATGGTTTACCTTGCAGCACAATCTGCTAACGGCACATACCAAGATGACGTTGACCGTGAAGCACTACAAGAAGAAGTTGACCAACTAACAGACGAAATCAACCGTATAGCTCAAGCAGCTAACTTTAACGGCCAAACATTGTTTAATGGCGAATTTGCTTCATCAACAATGAGCCTAGTTATCGGTGAATCTGCAGACGGTTTCAACAAATTAACATTTAACCTAAGCAACATCGGTGTTTCTACAGTTGCAGCAGATGCAGCAGGTAAAGGCGCAATGACAGTTGACGCAACTTCTACAATGGGTAAAGTTGGCGCAGCTAGCATCGGTAGCGCAGCATCAGCATCAGCAGCTATCCAAACATTTAAAGATGCTATCAACTTCATCTCTACAGAGCGTGCAAAACTTGGTGCTATCCAAAACCGCTTAGAGCACACAATTAACAACTTAGGCGTAATGGAAGAAAACATCCAAGACGCAGAGAGCACAATCCGCGACACAGACATAGCAGAAGAAATGATGGATTACACAAAGAACAACATTCTTGTTCAATCCGCTCAAGCTATGCTTGCTCAAGCAAACATGATGCCTCAAGGCGTTCTACAATTACTACAATAATTTATATTACTTACGTAATTTATTACTTGTACGTGCAATTAAATAAAGGCCAAAAAAAGCGGGCATATGCCCGCTTTTTTTATTTTATTTTATAATAAACATAAAACAGTAAGTTTTAAAAAAATTAAAAAATAGTCAATTTAAACAAAAAAGCAGGTGCTTTAACACACCTGCTTTTTATTATATTTTAGCAATATTAGCATTTTTGTTTTTATTGCATTTAATACAAATTGCTTTAATTTTTAACGTAAATCGTTATTTTTTGTTAACGGCACTTGTGCCCTTTTCTACTAAATAAGTTGCTTCTAAATCTGCAAGGTGTAACTTAACGGCAATGGGGTAATCGTTATATGCATTACTAATTGCAAAGCTTCCGCCACGCACACTTTCGTCAAACCCGCCCATGTGCCAACGTATTGCAATTGCCTCTGCAGGTTTTAAACGCATAAAACGCTCTATTAAATAAACACTTTTTTCTCCGTGCCCATACGGGAACATGTCCTCCACCATAAAAGTGGGCACTTTTTCCCATTGGCCTGTTGTTTCGTTTTTAACATTCCTAAAAGATTGTTTGTAAAAATTTGCCTTACATAAATCGTGCAACAAACTAATAATTGCAAAACTTTCCCTATTATCCTCGCTGTCGTTAAAATGGCGTTTCATTATAACGTCATACACATTAAAACTATGCATAACAAGCCCGCCCTCGCACGCACCATGAAACCGTGTAGACGCAGGCGCGCTAAAAAAGTCTGTTGTTTTAAGCCATTCCAGCAACTTGTCTGCACCGGGCCTTTTAATTTCTGCATTAAACGCATTTAAAAATTCTGCTTTGTAGTCCATTTTATATTTCCAACTCGTTTAATATTTCTTTTAAAATCGAAACTTCGTCGTGTGTTAGGCTAATGCCTTTACCCATTTTTGTTCCGTCCGGAGACCAATCTCTTACATCATATTTTGGCTCTCTTTCATTCCAGCTAACCATGTTTAATTGTCTTTCCCAACCATTTGTGTTTTGTGATAACACAGCAATGCGCTCTGTTATTTCGTATTTAAATTCAGCCATTATACTTTCTCCTTTACTGGTAAATTGTGGCCTTTACACGCAACAATTTATAAAAATAACTATTAATTGTATTGTACTTTATTAAAACGTAAAATGCAAGTTAAATTACTTAATAATTAATTATTATGCCTTTTTTTTATTTGCTATGCAAAGCAAATTATAGTATAATTGTTTTTAGTGCATTTTATTTTACTTTAAAATGCACTTTTTTAAAGTAAATTTTAAACAAACGTATTACTTTTTTTGGGGGGCATTTTGCCATTGAACACACAAGTGCGAGTAATTGGCGGTGTTGAATACACCCTTACAAGAAAAAAAGTTAAAAATATTAACTTGCGCATAAAAGACGATGGCTTAGTTTTTGTTTCTGCCCCGATGCGGTGCAGTTTAAGCCAAATTGAACGTTTTATTTTACAAAAAGAAAACTGGATATTAAAAGCACAACAAAAAGTAAAACAAAATTATGTAAAGCAAAACGAACAGTGTACAATTACTAAAAAACAAGCCCTTGAAATTTTTACAAATGTAAGCAATGTTGTTTTTCCCTATTTTTATAACGAGCTAAACGGTGTAAAACCTTTGCTTAAAGTGCGCGATATGAAAACAAGATGGGGCGTTTGCAAACCGCAAGCAAAAGTTATAACACTTAACTTGCGCCTTGCACAAAAACCAATGCCTGCAATTGAATACGTTGTTTTACACGAATATGTGCATTTTATAGCACGTGGGCATGGCAAAGATTTTTATGCTGTTTTAAGCAAATTTATGCCGGATTATAAAAAACGCCGCGCATTGCTAAAGTAACCATTTTAATATATTTATAATTTTAACTTGCATAATAATAGTTTTAATAACTTGCACTCAAGTTGTTTTTAATAGTCTCGCAGGCAACAACTAAACATATTAATAAATACAAAACGGAGATTTGTATATGGAAAACAAATATAAAAAACTTGTTTCAAACACGGCACTTTTTGCAGTTAGCCAATTTTCATCTCGCCTTTTATTTTTTGTAATGGCGCCACTTTTTAGTTACTGGTTTGACACGCAAGAAATGAACGGCATACGTGACTTGTTAAACCAGTTTGCAAATGTGGCAATACCCGTTGTAAGCCTTGGTATATCAAACGCCGTTATACGCTTTGGGCTTGAGAAAAACGTAAACAAAAGCCACGTTTATACAAATGGTATAATTTGTGTTTTAGCAGGGTTTTCCCTTTTAGTGTTAATATCCCCAATACTTGCAAGCATTAGTTGGTACACAGATTATATAGTTTTATTATGTATTTATGTGCTTTTAAGTTGTTTGCGCACATTAAATTGTCAATTTGTGCGCTCAAAACAGTACGTTAGGCTTTATGCAATAGACGGTATAGTTACAACAATTATAACGTGCATATTCTATTTTGTATTTTTACGCAACTTAAACCTTGGCCCAACAGGCTATTTGCTTTCAGTAATTTGCGCAGACGGTTTTTCAGTTATATTTTTAATTTTTACGGCAAGGCTTCACAAATATATTAACTTTAAAATAAACACACACGTTCTTAAGGACATGTTAAAATATGCATTACCACTTGTACCGGCAAGTATTTTTTGGTGGATAACAAGTGGTAGCAGCCAAATGTTTATTGCAGCAATGCTTGAAAACGGCGCAGCCCAAACTGCTATTTATGCAAACAGTTTGCGTTTGCCTACTATTTTAACAATTGTTTCAACAGTTTTTACAGAAGCATGGCAAATTAGTGCTTTTACAGACGGTGTTCAGAAAAAAAGCGAAGACTTTTTCTCTAATGTGTTTTTTGCGTATCAAGGAGTTATGTTTTTATGTGCCGCGGGCATTATATTAATGGCGCAACCGTTTATGCTACTTTTCCGTAGCGATTATTTTAGCGCATGGCTGTATATACCGTTTTTAGCAATAGCAACTGTTTTTTCATCTTTATCTAACTTTTTAAACAGCATATACATGGTTAAAAAACGCAGCGGATTATCGCTTGGCACAATGGCTGTTGGCGCAATAATTAATTTTATTCTTAATTTTGTGCTAATACCAATGCACGGGCTTTTTGGCGCTGTAATTTCAACGTTTGTTAGTTACTTTGTTGTGTTTTTACTAAGGGCAATAACAACACGCAAACTCATACGCATTAAAATGAACGTATTAAAACTTTGCGTTAACTGCGCAACTTTAACACTGCAATCTGTAATTATGCTTGCAAACATACCGCTTTGGCCGTTATGGTGTGTGCTACTTTGTGTGTTAATTTTTATTTTAAATATGAAAGAAATTTTATTAACTGTATTTAAACTTATTCAAAAAAGAAAAGCTTCAAAATAATTTAAAAGAACGGAATACTCATATGTTAAACAAAATCGTTAATACCGTTAACAACAAAAACTTTTATAAAAAACTGCTTATTGATTTATTCTACGACTCTGTAGGCTCTTTTTTATTTGCCGTTGGTATTTACACATTTGCACGTGCGGCACAGTACGCAACAGGCGGCGTTTCCGGCATTGCGTTAATAATTAACTTTCTTGTGCCTACTTTACCTATTGGTGCATTAACGCTTATATTAAATATACCTATAATTATTTTTAGCTACAAAATTGTTGGCAAATCATTTATGCTTAACAGCTTGCGTACAATGGCAATACTTGCCTTTTTTACAGACATTATCGTTCCGCTTATACCGGATTATACAGGCGATAAAATATTGGCATCGTTATTTTCCGGCGTATTTATAGGCATGGGCCTTGCAATATTATATATAAGAAACACGTCTACCGGCGGCTCTGATTTTATTGTAATGTCCTTAAAAAAAATATTTCCGCATATATCTTTTGGGCAAATTGTTCTTATTTTAGCAGGTGGTTTTATTTTTGGCAATGTTAATTCTGTTTTATATGGTATAATTACAACGTATGCATGTACCACCGTTATAGACAAAATTATGTACGGAACAGGCGGCGGCAAGCTTGCCGTTATTATTACCACAAAAGGGTATGAAATTGCAAATGAAATAAACAGCGTTTTAGACCGTGGTGTTACTCTTATTAATGCAATTGGCACATATTCCGGCAAAGAAAGGCATATGTTAATATGTGTTGCGTCTAAAGCTCAGGTGTTTAAAGTGCGCAATATTGCATATAATATAGATGAAACCGCTTTTGTTACAATAACAGAAGCCAGTGATATTTATGGCGAAGGTTTTACGCCTCATATATAAAAATATTATTTTTGCAATAATATGCTGTGCAAATACGTTTAATATACAGGCACAGCAAAATAATATTTTTTAACTTGAAAAGAGGAGTACTAATGAAAAACAAAGCATTTATTATATGTATTATATGCTTTACGCTATTGCTAGCATTTACATCATGCACAACACAGCAAGAAACAACCCAAAACAACGCACAAGAGCCGGCAACCGCTTCAGACGATGGCATTATGGACGATATGACAACACAAGAGCCTGTAGCACCAATGCCGCAAGACTCTTTGCCGCAAAACACGCAAGACGGAGCAAACGCAATGGAACTTGTGCCTCAAAACGTGGGTAATTTTATACCAAAATCAAGGCCACATTTTTTAAATGAAGATTTGCAAAACTTATACATTGCTGCAAATTACATGTACTGGCACTATGATTTAATGGCAGGTTTTAACACAGAGGGTTCTGTGCCTGTTGATATAGGCCTTGAATATGACGTTTATTTAGACAATGGATTTGCAACATACAACGATTTTAGCGCCGCACTAAACAGTGTTTTTACTACCGAGCTTATTGCAACTGAACTTGACGTTATGAACCAGTATTTTGAAGGCGAAGACGGTAAGCTTTACACTGCCATGGGCGCACGGGGCAGCAACCCTTTTTATGTAGAAAGCGAATTTTTGCTTGTTAGTGCGGACGAAAATACAATTGTTATGGAGTTAACAATAACTAATAACGAAAACGCCATGGAAGAAGACCTAGAGCCTGAATACTCTTATTATACTGAAGAAATTGTATTGACAAACACCGAAAACGGCTGGAGATTTAGCAAGTTTGCTTTGCCTTATTAATAAAACAAACTATTAATTTTTTATAAACATAATATTTTTAACAAAACCGCGGGTATTAGTTAACTAATACCCGCATTTTTATTGCTAATTATTTTATTAATTTTTGCTATGGAATGTAAACCAAAACTTGTTGCACTCCGTTTGCCGCACTTTCCGCATAAGATTCATAAAACAAGTCTACTTGCATTCTTGTTGTGTTTATAAATGCTCCTGTGTCTGTTGCAATTGCCCAGCCATAAACAAATTTTCCGTTTGTAGAAACTATATATACCTTTGTTCCATATGGAATTAAGGTTGGGTCCACCGCAAAAGTGCCGTAATAAAGCCCAAGGCCGCTTGCCCCTTTTCCCGTTGCAGAGTAGTATCCCGTTGCCTTCATTTCATAAACAGTGCTGTAACTGCTTGGCACTAAATTTTCAACAGTTATTCCGTCAGGCGCAGGCACGTCGCTTATAGGTACACCCTCTTTATAAGTTTTTAATATCTCGCTCACCGGTTCAACGCTTTCTATTACACTTATTTGTGTTGTTTGCTCCACCTCACCGTTTACTATTTTGTCTTCCATTATTCCTTTAAAATATCCGTCTTGTCCTTCTTGCATTACTTGTACCGTATTTCTAAACAAATAAAACAAGCTTGTATACTGCATTTCTGTTTCGTATGGTATTACTTCGTCCACCTCATATTGAACATACTCAACACGGTTTAATTCTATTTTCTCTGTATTCATTGTCACAGTTGTTTCTTGCTCTGGCACTGTATAATCATCTTCACCAATATTGTATCCTTGCTCTTGCAACAACGTTTGTATGCTCTTTTGTGTTGTTAGCACGGCTTTACTTTCTCCGTCTGCTATTATTTCAACCTCAAATGCCCTTTCTATCTCAATTGTTGCGTTTAGCCCGTCGTCTATTACTTTTTCTACTTTGTCTTGCGGTATTGTGCTTATGTTTGCTAAATTTAATGTGTGTGCTTGTGCTTCAATCGGCGCCCATATTTCTGCCGATACATCGCCATTTATTTCTATTGTAGTGTAGCGCATTATATTATTTATTGCATAAAAAACACAAAGCATAATTAAAGAGCAGCTTGCAACTACTGCTGCTTTAATAAAAAACTCTCGTGTCCTTCTGCGTATTATTTCAATATATCGCCTCATTTTTTCTCCTTTACAAAACCACTTCTTATGCTATGCGCCTTATTTTAACAAATATCACATAATACGTCAAGTTTAACAATTAATACAAATGTATTGTTTTGTAGAGGCGTTAACAAACAAAGACTTTACAAAAACTAGAGCAAAATTTTTGTGTGGGCGACTTTGAGGCAGCTCCTTTATTGTACACACTTTTTTGCTTATAACAAATAATTTTGCGTTATTTTAATTATTGTTTGCCCTAAGCACATTAAATATGTTATAATAAAGTTTACAAATAATTTTCATAACACCAATACGGAGGCATATATTTTGGCAAGTAAAAATATAAGAAACTTTTGCATTATTGCACATATAGACCACGGCAAGTCTACATTGGCAGACAGGTTGCTTGAAAGCACTAAGGCTGTTGACGAACGACGAATGGAAGACCAACTTCTTGACAATATGGAGCTGGAGCGTGAGCGTGGAATTACCATAAAGGCACGTGCCGTTACGCTTGATTACACCGCAAACGACGGCGAAACCTATACTTTTAATTTAATAGATACCCCGGGCCATGTTGATTTTAATTACGAGGTTAGCCGTAGCCTTGCCGCATGCGAGGGAGCAATACTTGTTGTAGACGCAAGCCAAGGTGTAGAGGCGCAAACTCTTGCTAACACATATTTGGCACTAGAACATAATTTAGAACTTGTGCCAATATTAAATAAAATAGACTTACCAAGCGCCGAACCCGACAGGGTTGCTGCAGAAGTTGAAGACGTTATTGGCCTACCTTGTTTAGAGGCCCCGCGCGTTTCGGCAAAAACGGGCGTTGGAATTCAAGACGTGCTAGAGGCAGTTGTGCGCGACATACCGCCACCTAAAGGCGACGAAAGCGCACCTTTAAAGGCACTTATTTTTGATGCAGTTTACGATGCATACAAAGGTGTTATAGTTTACTTGCGTGTGTTTGAAGGCGTGCTTAAAGTTGGAGAGACTGTTAAACTAATGCAAACCGGCGCACAATTTACACCTGTTGAAGTTGGGCACATGGGGGCTACATCTTTAATAGAAAGCAGCGAATTGCGAGCCGGAGAAGTTGGATATTTTACTGCGTCTATTAAAACACTTGAAAACACAAGAGTTGGCGACACCGTTACTAGCCTTGAGAACCCAACAAGCGAAGCGCTTGCAGGCTACCGCCAAGTTGTGCCAATGGTTTTTTGTGGCATATACCCTGCAGACGGCGCAAAATACCCCGACCTTAAAGACGCACTTGAAAAACTTCAATTAAACGATGCATCTTTAAGTTATGAGCCTGAAACAAGTGTTGCGCTTGGCTTTGGTTTTAGGTGTGGTTTTTTAGGCCTGTTACACCTTGAAATTATTATAGAGCGCCTAGAGCGAGAATTTGATTTAGACCTTATAACAACGGCGCCAAGTGTAGAATATCGCATAACTTTAACAGACGGCACAGTTAAACTAATTGAAAACCCTACAAATTATCCTGACCCTGCGTTAATTTCCAAGGCA
>CAYJDK010000008.1:980-2059 GCA_964368905.1 uncultured Bacteroides sp. | reverse complement strand
AAGAACCATATGTTAACGCACACATATATACCCCAACAGATTACACCGGTAGTTTAATGGAATTATGCCAAGCCAGAAGAGGCATTTTAAAAGACATGAAGTACTTAGACGAAACGCGTGTAGATTTGCACTACGAATTGCCTTTAGGCGAAATAGTATACGACTTTTTTGATGCTATAAAAAGCAGAAGCCGTGGTTATGCCAGCTATGATTACGAGATGAAAGGTTTTAGCGAATCTAAACTAATAAAGCTAGACATACTTTTAAACGGCGACAATATTGACGCATTATCGATGATTGTCCATGCAGACAGCGCCTATGCTAAGGGGCGCCGACTTGCAGAAAAATTAAAAGAACACATACCGCGCCAGATGTTTGAGGTGCCTATACAGGCGGCAGTGGGCGGCAAAGTAATAGCGCGCGAAACCATTAAGGCAATGCGTAAAGACGTTTTGGCAAAATGTTATGGCGGCGACATTACACGAAAGAAAAAACTGCTTGAAAAACAAAAAGAAGGCAAGAAAAAAATGCGCCAACTTGGAACTGTGCAAGTACCAAGCGAAGCATTTACGGCAGTGTTAAAATTAGACGAATAATTGTAATATTTTTAATACACAATAATAAACCTCGGTTAATTCCTTATTTGGAAACAACCGAGGTTTTATTTATATAGTATTATATTTTAAATATCTGCTAAGGCCTTTTTTACATTAAATTTAAAAACTTTAAGCATTTTTTAAATTTTAACTTTAATATAAGGCCTACTATGCATCACCAAATACATTTTTATAGTCTTGAACAAATTTTTCAATTCCTTGGTCTGTAAGCGGGTGTTTTGTCATTTGCTCAATAACACTATAAGGCATGGTGGCAATGTCTGCGCCGGCAAGTGCGCAATCTGTTACATGTATTGGGTTACGCACACTTGCTGCAATTATTTCAGCGTCTATATCATCGTACATAGCAAACATGTCTGAAATTGTGCGTATTAAATCTATACCCGGCATTGATATATCGTCAAGCCTGCCTAAGAAAGGTGAAACGTATGCCGCGCCTGCTTTTGCCGCCAATAAAGCTTG
>CAYJDK010000008.1:316-970 GCA_964368905.1 uncultured Bacteroides sp. | reverse complement strand
ACGTTACATTGCATTTAATTCCCTCTTGCGCTAATACTTTAGTAGCTTTTAAACCCTCTACTGTCATTGGAATTTTAACAACCATATTAGGGTGTATTTTTGCTATTTCTCTTCCCTCTTCTATCATTGTTTTTGCATCTTGTGTTGTTGCTTTTACTTCGCCGCTAATTGGTCCATCCACAATAGAAGCTATTTCTTTTATAACTTCGTTAAAATCACGGCCTTCTTTTGCAATTAAGCTTGGGTTTGTTGTTACTCCACAAACAACCCCCATTTCAGCAGCTTTTTTAATGTCTTCTACGTTCGCGGTATCAATATAGATTTTCATAAATTATTCCTTTCTTGTTGCGTTTTTTTCTTCGTTATTATTTTATCATAAATGCAATTTAATTTCAACTTTTGCTTGTTTAAGTATAACGCAAACTTGCGCGTTTAACACCCTTTTTTAACTAGGTTTGTTTTTGTTTTGGTGTTGGTACAAGCTTTTCTTTTCCGCCCATATACGGCTGTAATGCTTTTGGTATATTAACCGAATAATCGCTATTTAAATTGTTTTCTAAAAACGCAATTAACATTCTTGGTGGTGCTACCACAGTGTTATTTAATGTATGTGGCAAGTATTTTTTACCGTCTGCTCCTCTTGCCCTAATTTTA
>CAYJDK010000008.1:0-306 GCA_964368905.1 uncultured Bacteroides sp. | reverse complement strand
CTATGCTCTTTACTTTTAAGTCGGCAAGGTCTCCGCTACAACATTCAAGTGTTCTAACCGGTATATCAAGCGATACAAATAAATCCACAGTATTTTTCCACAGCTCGTCAAACCATTTTGGGCTTTCCTCCGGCTTACATACAACAATCATTTCTTGTTTTTCAAACTGATGTATTCTATAAACTCCACGTTCTTCAAGCCCATGTGCACCTTTTTCTTTTCTAAAACAAGGCGAATAACTTGTTAATGTTTGCGGCAAATTTTCCTCTTTTATAATACTGTCTATAAACTTGCCAATCATAGAAT
>CAYJDK010000007.1:14163-22762 GCA_964368905.1 uncultured Bacteroides sp. | reverse complement strand
TTAGTCTTACCGGAGCCCTTTTCACCAATAATCAAGTTAATCATAGACATTAGCCTCCTTTTATTTTAACACATTAAAGTGTTTTTTTAATTTTCAATTCGAACTTTTTTAATTTTAAGCACATTAACAACAT
Organism: uncultured Bacteroides sp.; assembly: GCA_964368905.1. Classification (GTDB taxonomy): domain Bacteria; phylum Bacillota; class Clostridia; order Oscillospirales; family Ruminococcaceae; genus Ruthenibacterium. The sequence continues at coordinate 22,629 of CAYJDK010000007.1, read as the reverse complement.
AAAATATTTTTAATTTAGGGTTATAATTAAAAAAATATTTAAGCGTAAATGCTTAATAACATTATAACATAAATTATTAAAAATGCATATGTTTATTTTAGTTTTGCCTCAAGTTTTTCTTTTAAATCTTCAAAGCCGGGTTTGCCAAGAAGTGCAAACATATTTTTCTTGTAACTTTCAACTCCGGGTTGGTCAAATGGGTTTACACCAAGCATGTATCCCGATATAGCACAAGCTTTTTCAAAGAAATAAATTAAGTAACCCATATTGTGCTCGTTTAAACAATCAATTTCAAGTAAAATATTAGGAACACCACCGTCTGTATGGGCTAAAACAGTGCCTTGCATTGCTTTTTGGTTTACAACACTCATGTTTTGATTAGCTAAAAAGTTTAGTCCGTCAAAATTTTCGCTACTATTTTCAATAAAAACATCTGTTGCAGTTGTTTTTATGTCTATAACTGTTTCAAACAAAATTCGTGAACCTTCTTGTACATACTGGCCCATAGAGTGTAAATCTGTAGAAAATATTACACTTGCAGGGAAAATACCTTTTTGGTCTTTTCCTTCACTCTCACCAAACAATTGTTTATACCATTCGTTCATCATTGTAAAACCCGGCTCATAACAAGCCATCAACTCTACAACTTTACCTTTGCGGTATAAAATGTTTCTTAAAGATGCATATTTATAACAATTATTGTTTTCATCGCAAACAGATAATTCATCGGCTGCTTTTTTTGCACCTTCCATTAAAGCGTCAATGTCACATCCGGCAACTGCAATAGGCAAAAGCCCAACTGCAGTTAAAACTGAATAACGGCCGCCAACATCATCGGGAACAACAAATGTTTCGTAACCTTGCTTTGTTGAAAGTTCTTTAAGTGTGCCTTTGTTTTTATCTGTTGTTGCATATATTCTTTGTTTTGCACCCTCTGCACCGTATTTTTCTTCTAACAATGTTTTAAAAATACGAAAAGCAACAGCAGGTTCTGTTGTTGTGCCGGATTTTGAAATAACATTTACACTTATGTCTTTACCTTCGCAAGCTTTTAAAACATCGTTTAAATAAGAAGAACTTATTGAATTACCTACATAAAAAATTTGTGGAGTATCTTTGCAAATATTATTGTAAAGAGTACCTTTTAATGCTTCAATAACGGCACGTGCACCTAAATAACTGCCGCCAATGCCAATAACAATTAAAACATCACTGTTTTGTTGTATTTTTTTTGCTGCGGCTTTAATGCGCATAAATTCTTCTTTATCATAATTAACAGGCAGGTCCATCCAACCCAAAAAGGTGTTGCCGGAACCCTGCCTGCTGTGTAAAAGTTCATGTGCCAGTTTTACTTGCGGAAAATTAGCCGAAATTTCAGCTTCATTAACAAAATTACGTGTGTGTTTTGCGTTTAATGAAACACTCATCAATTTGCCCCCTTTATTACTGAACTTATTAGTATAATTATCATAAAATCGCTAAAAATTATTTTATTATAGCTATTTATATTATAATAATATATTATAAAGGGGTTAGATGTCAAGGCGAATTTGGTACATATTCATACAATTTTTACAAGTATTTAACTTTTTTGGTAACGTTTCTTGTCTAATATAATATTAGGCGATAATCTGTATAATATTAAAAATATTAGAAAAAAAGCATGATTTTAATTATATATTATAATGCAAGCAATGCATTTTTTAATAAAATTAGCGCGTTTTGTATGTTCATTTTTTCAACTTCGTCTTGTGCAAAAATAGGGTAAGTTGCAAGGCTGTTTCCGGTTAAAAGAAGAGTTACTTCACCAAGTTCTTGACCTTCAGCTATTGGTGCTCCGGTGCTTTCAGGTAATGTAAATGTTGCTGAGATATCTTTTGATTCACCTTTGCGTATTAATATTCCATTTGGTGTACCGTAAATTAAATTTAATTCACGAACTTCTCCGTTTGAAACGTCAATTGTTTCGGGTGCGCTAACAAGTTCGGGGAACTGTACAAATTCGTATGTTGCAAAGCCGTAGTCAAGTAGTGATGTTGCGGCTTCAAAACGCTCTTCGCCTGAATTAGAGCCTAATACAACGGCTATAAGGCTTGTGCCTTCTCTTGTTGCTGTTGCGCTAATACAAACACCGGCTTTACTTGTGGTGCCTGTTTTTAAACCTGTAATACCGTCGTACTTATTTAAAAGTTTGTTAGTGTTTACAAGTTGTGTTTCGCCGTTTCTTAAAGTGTCTGTCCAAATACCGGAATATTCAAGTATAAGTGGGTGGTGCAAAAGTGCCTCAGACATTATTGCAACGTCCCTTGCAGATGATAAGTGTCCCTCTGCGTCTAAACCGCAAGCGTTAACAAAAAAAGTATCTTGCATTCCAAGTTCTGTTGCTCGTTTGTTCATAAGTTCTGCAAATGCAGGTTCAGAGCCACCAACAAATTCTGCAACTGCTACTGCAGCGTCGTTTGCAGAATTCACACATATTGCCTTTACTAGTTCGTCTAGTGTAAATTGTTCACCCGGTTCAAGCCAAATTTGGCTGCCGCCCATGTTGTATGCATGTTGGGATATTGGTACATAGTCTTGCAAACTAACCTTTCCGGCTTCAACTGCTTCAAGGGTTATAAGGAGTGTCATTATTTTTGTAATAGATGCAACGGGAACAGGTGTATCCGGGTCTTTTTCATATAGAACTTCGCCTGTGTCAGAAGATACAAGTATTGCGTTTCTGCAAGGTATATCAAACTCCGGGAGTTCAATTCTAGCCGTGTTTGCCTTGTAAGTGTCGCCTGTTATGTTTTGTATAGACGAATCGTCTAACATGTCTGAAACTTGTGGTTGTGTGGCTTCAGGCGATAATGTTTCGGGGGTTGTTGTTTCAACTTGGGATGCGTTAGTTTCGGGAACTGCTGTTTCAGAAAGTTGTGCACAAAATGCGTGGGATGATAAACAAACGGTTAGTAATATTGTAAAAGTGAAAATTAAAAATTTATTTTTCATGGAATTTGTCCCTCCTTTTTCTATATATTTATATGAAACGTATTGCCGTAATATGGCTTTTTTAGTATAATTAAATTAGAAAAATTTTAGGAGTTTAATATTGAGAGTATTATTTTATACATTGGGGTGTAAGGTTAACCAAAACGAAACAGCAAGCCTTACGCGGCTTTTTTGCGAAAATGGGTTTACTGTTGCAAGCAAAGGCGAGGTTGCTGACGTTTATATTGTTAATAGTTGTACGGTAACAAGTGGTGGAGATAAAAAAAGCAAACAGCTTTTAAGGCGTGCTAAAAGAGAAAACCCCAATGCAATTACTGTGTTAACGGGGTGTTTTCCGCAAGCGTTTGAGCAAAAAGCAAAAGAAATAACGCAGGCAGATATTGTTACGGGTTCTAACGAGAGGGAAAAGCTGTTGCAGCATGTGCGGCAGTATATTAGTACTAAAAATAGAATTGTGAGTATTGAACCATACAAAAGGAAACAAGATTTTGAAGAGTTACCACTGCCGCAAGCCGTGGGTAGAACGCGTGCATTTGTTAAAATACAAGATGGATGTAATAGGCGGTGTGCGTATTGCATTATACCTTTTGCGCGAGGAAGTGCACGAAGCAGGAGCGAAGAAAGTATTTTAATTGAAGTTGAGAATATTTGTAAAGATCATTGTGCTGAAATTGTTTTAACAGGTATTAATTTATCTTTATATGGGCAAGATGCGAAAACTAACCTTGGAGAGTTAGTTGAAAAAGTTGCAAAGATTAAAGGCGTTAAAAATATTAGGTTAGGGAGCCTTGAACCTGATATTTTAACGGATGATATTTTAAATAAAATTGCTGGTGTTGATAAGGTATGTGCGCAGTTTCATCTTGCGTTGCAAAGCGGGTGTAATAAAACGCTTAAAGAAATGAACAGGCTTTATACAACCGAAGAGTATGAAAAAGTGATGCTTAAAATGCGAGGGTTAGTACCTAATGCAACGTTTATTACAGATGTAATTGTGGGGTTTCCCGGCGAAACACAAGAGGATTTTGAAATTAGTATGCAGTTTGTTAAACGTATGCGGTTTTTAAAAGTTCATGTGTTTGTTTTTCACCGCGTGAGGGGACAAAGGCGTTTGATATGAATAATAAAATAAATGCCGATATTATTGCAAGCAGAAGTGCTGTTATGCAAAAAGCCACAGACGAGGTTAGGTGTGAATTAATTGGTGAGATGAAAGGGAATAAGGCTAAAGTTATTCTTGAAAGTAATATGGGTAACGATGTTTTTACAGGATATACGCGTGAGTATGTGCCTGTTAAAGTTGCTGCTAAAGGACATGAGAGCGGTGATGTGGTTGATGTTGTATTAGGCGATTATGATTCGTTTAGGTGTGAGGCTACGCTTATTTAAAGTCTTATAGTAATTTGTGTAAAAAATAAAAGTATAAACTTGATTTTTTTTTGCCTTGCGTTTATAATAATAAAAGCGCATTTTTAGTTGGACATATTTTTGTATGTGCAACTTATGCGGCGTGGGTTATGCCTCGATAGTAAAATGGATATTACGGACCCCTCCTAAGGGTCAAGTGTAGGTTCGATTCCTACTCGGGGTGCCACTTACTTTTCTTTTGGAAAAAAGAAAAGTAAGCAAAAGAAAACCAAACGTTGTAAAGTACAATATAAGTTACAAAGTAGGCTAGTATAACTAAACGCAGAATTAATTAAAGAGCACAAAAAAGAAAAGAAAACCAAACGTTGTAAAGCATAATATAAGTTACAAAGTTAGTTAATATAAATAAACATACCATTAGAAGAAAGAACGCAAAAAAGAAAAGAAAACCAAATGTTGCAACAATTTGATGATTAATTTAATTAATAAGTTTTACAAAATTAGTAGTTTTAATAAATTAAGAAAATATATATAATAGCACTCACATTTTTTGTGCGTGCATTTTTTATACAAATTAAAGAAAAACAGGTAAAGGATATTGTATTTAATGAAAAACAAGTTTAGTTTAACAAATTCAAACAATATTAAAATTTTTTATGTAATTAGTTTTGTTATGCCTGCTTTTATTTGTTTTATTTGCTCTTTGCAAGCAGGTATTTTTACTCAAGATGCAATAATCATTAATGATTTACATAAACAATATGCGAATTTTTTAAGTTATTATAGAAATTCTATGTTTGAAAATGGTGTTTTTTACAGCTTTTCAAAAGATTTAGGCGGTAATTTTTACGGTATTTTAACTTATTATTTAATGAGCCCAATAAATTTAATAAGTTTTTTATTTAAACCTGAAAATTTAGAATACGCAATAATGACAATTATACTAATAAAGACGGGTTTAAGCGGTTTAACATCATTTTTGTTTTTGTCAAAACAGCATGCAAAAGTAGATGTTCTAACACTTGCGTGTTCTTTATGTTATAGTTTATCTTCTTGTTTTGTAGTGTGGAATTATCATATAATTTGGTCGGATGCATTTTATATGCTCCCGTTAATAATGCTTGGCACTCAAAAAATATTGGCATTTAAAAGCAGTAAGTTGTTTGTAGTGTCATTTTCTCTTATGTTAATTATAAATTATTATATGGCATATATAATTGGGATTTTTGTTGTAATTTATTTTATTTATAACACTATTGCAAACACAAAAAGCAAAAAAATGTTTTTTAAACAACTGTTTTTAATGGCAAAATCGGCTGTAATTTGCATATTTTTATCGGCTTGGGTTTTAATACCTACATTTTTTAGTTTATTGCAAGGCAAAGTTCATTTTAATGCAAATAATGGTTTAGATGTTGGGCTTAGAGTTTTAAATATATTTGCCTTAGCGCCTAAATTTTTTATTTCAGGATACGATGGATTAGGAAGTGTTTCAACCCCATATATTTACAGTTCTGCGCTTGTTATTGTTTTAGTTATTGCGTACTTTTTCATTAAAAACATTAGTTTTAAAGAAAAGATTGCAACGCTGTTTGTTTTAATTATACTAATGCTCAGTGCTATATTTAGGCCACTGTTCTTATTGTTTCATATGTTAAGTGTGCCAAATTCTTTTCCATATAGGTTTATATTTGTTCTTAGTTTTTTCTTAATATATACAGCTTATAAAGCAGTTAGAAATTATAATAATTTAAATTACAAGTTGTTTTTGCCGGCAAGTGTTTTATATGCAGTAATATTGCTTTTACTTGTTTATATTTATCCTTATAAAATAAGCTATTTAAATATATTTTCAACTTTTGCGTTGTGCGCAGTTTTTATTGTAAGCTTAAAGTTATATGTAAAAAAACCATATATGCAAATAATAGTGTTTTTAGTTGTTTGCTTTGACTTAGCTTTTAATACTTTTGGATTAATTAACGGAAATTACGATTTTCTTGAGCGTGAGAAAAAGAATGAGTTTCATGATACGTATTTACACACAAGCGAGTTGCTTAATAAAATTGAAAACGAAGAATTTTACAGGATAGCCAATGTTGATGAAGAAAAGTTTATTAATAACGGGTTTAAATATGGGTTTAATAACTACTATAATTCTTTTTCATCGCTACCGGAAATTAATAGTGACTATATAAAAGAAAACTACATAGAAACAAGCCAAAATGATAAACTTACTAAAGCATTGTTTAATGTTAAGTATGAATTTAACGGGGATTCATTAAGTAGTGAAATGGATGCGTTTCCGCTAATTTTTACAGCAGATGAGCTGATTTTTAATAAAGATAATAGCAATATACAAAATTTTGTTTTTAATTTATATGGAATAAATTTTGTAGATGATGACGGTGAACTTAATAGTAATTTTAATAACGTTATTGAAATTGCAAATGAAAACATAGAGAATTTAACGTATAGTAATAATAAAATTAGCGTTAGCATTACTGCACAAAACTCGCAAACATATGCGTTAAGCACCATAATATATGATGAAAGCTGGAGTGTAAAAGTAAATAATAAAACAGTAGATACAACAAAAATACTTGAAAATTTACTTGCGTTTCCACTAGAAGAGGGCGAAAACAAAGTTGAATTGACTTATATTCCAAAAGGTTTAAAACTAGGTGTTTTTGTATCAATGGTAATGTTTTTTGCAATTATAATTTTCTTTGTTGTATGTAAAAAACGAAAAAATAAACAGCTTAATGTTTAAATACCGCATTACTATTTTTGCAGTTAACTAAAGCATTTTGAAAGTTTAATAAATAAATAATATTTTTAAATAAAAAAGCTTTAGCACATAGTGCTATATTATTATTTTTAATATTTAAAAAGGTTATTTAGTAATAATAATAAAATATATTTTAATAATTAAACTGCTAAGAACAATAAGCTAAATTTATTGAATTTACACAAATTGTGTGTTATTATTAAATAAAAGCAATTAATGATTAGGTTTTATAAGAAAGGAGTTTATATGGCCTATATTTTTGAGGAACAATCACGTACTTTTGGCGAATATTTACTTGTGCCGGGTTACTCTTCGGCGGAGTGTATGCCAGATGCAGTAAGTTTGAAAACACCACTTGTAAAGTATAAAAAAGGTGTTCAAGAATGCCCGGTTACTATGAATATACCAATGGTGTCTGCAATAATGCAGTCTGTTTCAAACGACACAATGGCTATTGCATTAGCAAAAGAGGGTGGAATATCATTTGTTTACGGCTCGCAGTCTATTGAAAATGAAGCAAATATGGTAAAGCGAGTTAAAAAATATAAAAAAGGGTTTATTGTTAGCGATGCTAACGTGCGCGCTAGCGACACTTTAAAAGATGTTTTAGCATTAAAAGCTAAAACAGGGCATTCTACAATGGCTGTAACGCAAGACGGAACCGCAACGGGCAAATTGCTTGGAATAGTTGCAAGCAGAGATTATCGTGTGTCTAGAATGACAGGTGATGAAAAAGTTGAAGATTTCATGACACCACTTGATAAACTTGTAACAGCGCCGGCAAACACAACATTAAAAATAGCTAATGATATTATATGGGACAATAAAATAAACACACTACCGCTTATAGATGATAACGGAAATTTAGTTTGTATGGTTTTTCGTAAAGATTACGATAGCCATAAGGAAAATGTGTGCGAGTTGTTAGATACAAATAAAAGTTATATAGTTGGGGCAGGAATTAACACAAGAGATTACGAGCAAAGGGTGCCTGCACTTATTAAAGCCGGTGCAGACGTTCTTTGTATAGATTCTTCAGAAGGTTTTAGCCAGTGGCAAGAGATAACTATAAAGTGGATAAGAGAAAATTACGGTGACAGTGTAAAAGTAGGCGCAGGTAATATTGTTGATAAAGAAGGCTTTTTGTTTTTAGCAAATGCCGGTGCAGATTTTATAAAAGTAGGTATAGGCGGCGGCTCAATATGTATAACGCGTGAAACAAAGGGTATAGGCAGAGGCCAAGCAACGAGTGTAATAGAAGTTGCAAAAGCACGCGATGAATACTTTGAACAAACAGGCATTTACATACCAATTTG
>CAYJDK010000007.1:6815-14153 GCA_964368905.1 uncultured Bacteroides sp. | reverse complement strand
TATTACACTTGCACTTGCAATGGGCGCAGATTTTGTAATGCTTGGCAGATATTTTAGCCGTTTTGATGAAAGCCCTACCGCAAAACTTAGAATTAACGGAACTTATGTTAAAGAGTATTGGGGAGAGGGAAGTAACCGTGCACGCAACTGGCAAAGATACGATTTGGGTGGAGACGGAAAATTAACATTTGAAGAAGGCGTAGATAGTTATGTGCCTTATGCGGGCGCACTTAAAGACGGTGTGGGAGTAACACTTGCAAAAGTACGCAACACAATGTGTAATTGCGGCGCATTAACCATAGAGCAGTTACAATACAAGGCAAAATTAACTGTGGTATCATCTACAAGTATTGTAGAGGGCGGCAGCCATGACGTAATATTAAAAACTAATGCTTCAATTGCCACAGAATAAAATATTTAATCAAATAAAAAATAAGCGGTTTCCCATGCGTTTGGGAAACCGCTTTAAATTACTGCTTTTTTATTTTGTGCCACTTTCGCCGTCTATTCTTGTTTCGCTTGCTTTTATTAGGTTAAATAAACTTCCGGCATAAAGTGGGTATTCGTCTGTAAGTTTTTCTGTAGTCATGGAAAAAGCACTTGTGTCTTTTAACGGTGTGCCAAGTCCAATATTATCCCCGCTAAGTATAGCTTTAACATTTGCATGTGCAATATGCATTGCGGCATCAGAATACTCGGAGTATATATTCTTTTTAACCCTAAACATGCTACTTGCGTTTTTAGGGCCGGAATTATGAAGCAACCTAAACATTTTATATACAGATAGCATAAGATAAGCCGAAATTTCGCTAACAAGGCCTTTATCAGGGCAATTATTAAGTTTATCATATAATATATTTAAGCTATTGCTAATTAGCTTTTTGTTAAATGTGGGTAATACACTACCTTTAAAAATACCGTCTTTACTTGTTTCAGGGCTCGGTATATCATCTACAGACAATGTTAAACCACTGCGCTCTGCACTACGGCCAAGCAAATAATCACAAGAAACATCGTAATAATTCGCTACACGTACAACAAAATCAAGGCCACACTCTCGAATGCCTTTTTCATAATGAGATAAAAGCGCTTGTGAAACACCTAAATCTTGTGCAGCGCGTTTTTGAGTTACACCTTTTTCTTTGCGTAACAGTATTATTATTCTGTTAAATTCATTCGCCATCGCATATACCTCTAATACCTTTTGTATTATTTAAAAGCTTTACATACAGTAGATTATATTACATCAAAAACAATTTGTAAAGGTGCAAAAATGTGCAAAAATATTGGTAAAATGGCAATTATTCTAAATTGCAACTATATGTGCGATGCATATTGTAAAAAAGTTCTAAATATAGTATGATGTAAAAAAAAATAAAAATTTTTTTATATTATTTTTTTTTGAAAAAAATAATATAATATTAATTTTGAATGTAAAATGGCGGAATTTAATATTTTTTTGCGCAAAAACAATAAAGAAAAAACAAAATGGAGAACAATAATGAAAAATTATAGGTTATATTTAATAAGACATTCAATTACAAATGGGAACGTTAACGGACTTTATATTGGCGCAAAAACAGATGAGCCGTTGTGCGAAAAAGGAATAGAAATTCTAGAAGACTTGAAGCGCAACTTTACATATCCAAATGTGTCAACTGTTTTTTCCAGCCCATTAATGAGGGCAATAACGACTGCCGAAATTTTATTTGGGCAAGCAAGCGAAAAAATAATATTAAACGAACTTACAGAAAACGATTTTGGTGAATTTGAGGGTAGGCAAATAAAAGAACTTGTAAACGATGATAATTTTAAAAAGTGGATAACACCAAGCGAGCATTACACGCCGGTAGGCGGCGAGAGCAGTGCCGAATTTAATATTCGCTGTGGTGAGATATTAATGAATATATTTGAACATATGATGAAAACAGGCATTGAACAAGCCGCATGTGTTACACATGGCGGAGTAATTATGAGTATGCTAGCACAAAAAGGTATGCCAAAATACCCACCGGAACATTGGATGGCAGACAGCGGTTGCGGATATGTGCTGCAATGCAACGCGGCTCAATTTATGCGAGACGGAATTGTTGAAGTAACAGAGATACTACCATTTGGCTACCTTGATTAATATTAACACAAAACAAGATAAGCCGTGCTTCGATTATTTATCCCCCGTATGGGCAACTTTATGGCATGGGCAACACAGTGCCCACATGCCAATTTACATTAGCCGTAGGCTACTATAAATTTAATGTGTAGTAATTACTAAAACATTTAGCAATTGCATAAGCAACGCCATGCTCATCGTTAGTAGGCACAACTTCATCGGCAACACTTTTTACTAAATCTGGTGCGTTACCCATTGCAAAGCCAATTCCAACAGTTTGTAACATTTCAATGTCGTTATATTCGTCTCCACATGCACAAGACATGCTTTTTGGTATATCAAGTTCTTTTAATACTACTTCAACACCTGTTGCCTTTGATATTCCGTAAGGCATAACCTCTAAAAATACAGGGCAAGACTTACAAACATTAGCCCTGTTTTCAAATTGGTTTTTATAAATATCAATAGCAGCTTCAATTTTTTCAGGTGCGCCCACAACCAAACACTTATATACAGGAAAATCTATGTTATCAAAGTTACCGTCATATTTTCTTATAGGTAACGAAGTTATAATGCCTTCATGTTTAACATAAAAGTCATCAGGATTTTCGCTGTAAATACAATCAGGCCCGTAAATTAAAGGCTCAAGCCCAAGCTTTCTTGTTAAAGCAAATGTTTCTTTTGCAATAGACATATCCATTAGCTTTGAAAAAACAATGCTGTCATCTTTTAAATTTGTTACTTTTCCACCATTATAAGAAATCATGTAACTGCCGTTTTTGTCAAGGTTTAATGTTCGTGCTGTTTTTACCATTGCTGTATCAGATCTTCCGGAGCACAAAACAATATGAATACCGTTATTGCCAATTGTTTCAAGTGCATTTAATACTTGCAAAGATACTTCTTTTTCGGAATTTAACAGTGTTCCGTCTAAATCTAAAAATATAATTTTATAATCCATTGCTTGTTTATTCTCCATTTAAGTTTAAGCGCGGCGTTTATAGCTAAATGCAACGCCCCTTGTTGTTGTGAACGAATATGTATGCTTTTACGTTTCAGATTATAACAAATTTGCATAAAAAAAACAATGAAATTTTACTATTTTAAACAATAGTTTTTTAAATTAAAGCAAATAATTATTTAACACATATTTAATAGCTATATTTTTGTTTTTATGGTGTAATATTTATATGTATTATTACATTGTACATAAATTAGCTGTGTGTTATTATACTAACAATGTTATGTAAAATAAAAGGTAAAACAGAATTATTTAAAAACAAAGTAAGGTGATAATGTGATAAAGATTGAAAATGATAATTTTATTATAGAAACAAAAAACACAGGTTATTACATGGCGCATAATTCAGGTGTGGTAGAAACTTTGCATTATGGCAATAAAATTCATTTAAGCAGTGAAGTGCTTAAAGAAAAAACACATACACAGTATGGCAGTGATGTTATATACAATAAAATAAATTCACAGGCATCACTTTTGCACCTTTGTTTGGAATTATCTCCTACAAATAAAGGAGATTTTAGGCAAAGTGCTTTAGAAATAGAGCTTAAAAACGGTAGCCGTGTATGTGATTTTAGCTTTAGCGATGCAAGAATTGAAAAAGGTAATATTAATATACTAGGGCTTGCACATGCATATAACGGCGATGAAACACTTGTGTTAAATTTTACAAGTGAACAAGGAATAAACGTAAGTATTTTCTATACAACGTTTAACGAATGTGATGTTATAACTAAAAGTATGCGTATAGAAAATTGCAGTGGAGAAGATATAAAAATATATAAGTGCATGAGTTATCAACTTGATTTGAAAAGTGATAATTATAAATTACACACATTTACAGGCGCGTGGATAAGAGAACGATTTGAAACTTGTATAGCCTTAAAAAATGGTATAAATGTTTTCGGAAGCAATACAGGATTATCGTCGCATTACTGTAACCCGTTTTTTATGCTTTCATGTAATGATTCTACAGAGCATTTTGGGGATGTTTATGCATTTAACCTTGTGTATTCGGGTAGTCATCATGGGCAAGTGCAAACAGGGCCATATTCAAAAACAAGAATAATGGCAGGAATACAACCACAAGGATTTTGCGCTACAATAAAAAATAGTGGTGAATTTTACACACCTCAAGCCGTTTTAAGTTATTCAAGGCACGGTAAAAACGGTGTTAGTGAAAATATGCACAAGTTTGTTAATAATCATATAGTAAGAGGAAAGTGGAAAGATAAGCCGCGCCCAATATTATTAAACAACTGGGAGGCAACGTATTTTGATTTTAACGAAGCTAAACTTTTAAAATTGGCAAAAGAAGCAAAAAAATTAGGCATTGAGCTTTTTGTGCTTGACGATGGATGGTTTTCTACAAGGAATAATGATAAAAGTGGGCTTGGAGACTATAACGTTAATACAAAAAAATTACCGGGTGGGCTTAGCCGTTTAGCAGATAAAATTGAAGATATGGGTATGAGGTTTGGTATTTGGTTTGAGCCGGAGATGGTTAATAAAGACAGTGATTTATATAGACTACATCCTGACTGGGTTGTAAAAGCACCGGGTGTTGAACCAAGCGAATCAAGAAATCAATTAGTGCTTGACCTGTGCCGCCCCGAGGTACAAGATTATATTATTGAAAATGTAAACAATGTATTAAAAAGCGCTAACATTAGCTATGTTAAATGGGATATGAACCGCCCTATTACTGATTGTTACAGCGATTATATAACTGAACAAGGTGTTTTTGCACACACATGGATAATGGGTCTTTACAGGGTATTAGACGAAATAGTTAAACAAAACCCTAATGTTTTATTTGAGGGTTGTGCTTCCGGTGGAAACCGTTTCGATCTTGGTATTTTGTGCTATATGCCACAAATTTGGACGAGCGATAACACCGATGCGTATGAGAGAATGAAAATACAAACAGGTACTTCTTATGGTTATCCACAAAGCACTATGGGTTGCCATGTAAGTGCTAGCCCAAACCATCAAACAGCACGAACATCTCCACTTGAAACGCGTTTTGATGTTGCAGCATTTGGAGTTTTAGGCTACGAGTTAGATTTAACACAACTGTCAACTGTACAAAAAAAAGTAGTTGCAGATCAAATTAAATATTATAAAGTGCATCGTAATCTGTTGCAGTATGGAAAATTAATTAGGCTAATATCTCCGTTTAATGATTTGGAAAATTGTGCTTTTATTATTGTTAACGATGATAAAACCGAGGCGATTGTGCTGGAAGCGCAAGGAAGGCTGAAGCCAAATACTGAAACTTTACCAATTAAATTAACCGGATTGATAGAAGAAGAAAAATATAAAGTATGTGTTAGAAAGCAGTTTATAAATATAAAAACTTTTGGTTCGCTAATAAATCACGTTTCTCCTGTAAAGGTTAATAGCGAGGGAATGCTTGTGCACATTGCAGACAAGCATTATATGTTGCCTTGTGAGGATGAAAGTTATTGTGCGCATGGAGACTTGTTAATGTATGCAGGGCTAACAAGAAAACAAAGCTTTACAGGCACAGGTTATAACGAAAACGTAAGACTAATGCCGGATTATTCGGCAAGAATTTACCACATAATAAAAATTTGACATTTGCACAGTAAAATTGGTATAATTAAAGCCTGCTGAATAACCTTTTGAGCGTATTTTGTAGGCTTATTTTAATGCTAATTTTAAAATTTTGTCTAAGGCAAAAATTTTAGTGCAAGAGTTTTGTTAAAACTACAAAAAATCTTGCGTGTTAGCAAATTTGAAACTGTTTTTTATAGCATTGTAAAACCATTTATTGTTTGTTTAGCAGGCATTAATTATATTTGAAAGTGAGATGACATTATGGCTTACAGAGAAAGAAAAAGATGGCCTTTTTTGGGATTGCCTTTTACATTTACAGTTTATACTGTTAGTGAAGAAGTTTTAAACATTTCAGAAGGGTTTTTAACTAAAAAAGAAAACGATTGTTATATGTATAAAATTCAAGATGTTACATTGTCCTCAACTTTGCTTGACAGGATATTTGGGCTTGGGTGCATAACTTGCCACACAGGCGATGCAACACACCCGACAATTGAGATTAAGCATATTAGAAAATCAAGAGAAATTAAGGATTATATTCACAATAAATCAGAAGAGCACCGTATAAAACGCAGGACTGTAAACATGCAAAATATTTCAGCAGACGGTGATTTGTTTGATGAAATTTAATAAGACACGTAAAAAGCCGCATTTTAAAACGCGGCTTTTTATAACGCGTGCGTTTAATGCAAGTTAGTTTATTTTAAAGGTGATAGTATTTATGAGTGTGCAATTTTTAATTATAATTTTTAATGTAGTTTTTTTTGTTACAAATTTATTTTTTATTGAACTTGTAGACAGAATATTAAATATTAAAAGCAAAAAAAATAAGATAGCGATTTTTAGCATTTTAAGTAGCCTTGTTGGGACAATGATGCTTGTGTTTTTTGGGAGTATGTCTGCACTTGGTTATTTTATAATGCTTGTTGTATACACACTAACTGTGATGAATTTTTTCAAAAAACAAAGTACTATTACAAGAATGAGTAATGTATTACTGTTTAATTTGCATATAATGTGTGCTAGGGCAATAATATATTCAGTTATATCAGCTTTTTCAGGTATTAGCATTATAGAACTTTCATTAAACTATGAAACTTTTTGGTTAATTTTAATAATTACTTCTGCATTTTGTATACTTTTTACAGCCGCAATAATTCTTGCAATTCCAAAACGTTTTTTGCAAATCATGGGCAAGAAAACAGAACATTTAATTTCTTATGTTTCGCTTTTAAGCCTTGCAAATTTATATATGATAATGAATGGAAACGTTTATATCCATGATGTAAGCTATGAATATTTACAATTACATCAATTTGTAACAGCTGTTATTTGGCTAGGTGTAAGCTATGTTGGTTTGTTTATGCTTGTTGGTTTTGATATGATGAAAGAGAGAAGAGAGTTACTTGAAAGAGATTCAATTTATAAACAAGTTGTTGACAGCAGATATATTTATTTAACAGAATTAAACTGCACAAAAGATACTGTTACAAGAATAATTAAAAACGGAAAAGATATAGAATTACCTGATGCTTCTTATTCGCAGTTTTTGCAAGATAATTTAAAAAATTTAATTTTTCAAGAAGACTACGAAGAGACATATATAAGAGAATCTGTAGAAAATATA
>CAYJDK010000007.1:0-6805 GCA_964368905.1 uncultured Bacteroides sp. | reverse complement strand
AACTGCCACTATAAGAATAATAATGCCAAACGGTAGTGTTAGGTGGGTTAGGTCACAAATAAGTGCAAAAAAAGACGAAAAGACAGAAGATATTATTGCGGTTATTGCTTATGTAGATGATGTTCATGACAGTAAGATTAAAGAAGAAGAACTTAAGCGTAAAGCACAAATTGACCCATTAGTAGGTGCTTTTAATAAAAAGGCAACAGAGGCACATATTAAAGCGCACTTAAATAAACATAAAGCGGGCGTTATGTTTATGATAGATTTAGATAATTTTAAAAGTATTAACGATAATTTTGGGCATAAATACGGTGACGAAGTTTTAAAAGAAGTTTACGATAAGATAGCAAGGCATTTTAGGGCTAAAGATATAATTGGCCGTGTAGGCGGAGACGAATTTGTTGCTTTTTCTTTGAACAATATAAAAACAGAAGAAATAGAAAGAAAAGCCGGAGAAATATGTAAAAGCATTAACAAGACTTATTCAGTAGATGATGTTCATGTTGAAATTTCCAGTAGTATTGGTGTTGCAATATCTCCGGAGCATGGCAAGGTTTTTGATGAACTTTACCATAAGGCGGACATGGCAATGTATGAACGTAAAAAGAAAAGTAAAAATGGATATAGTATATTTAATAAAGACGTTTATGCTTAATTGAAAAAACATTAAATAATTAAAAAAATGACACAAGTGTTTAGACATTTGTGTCATTTTTTATTGTTTTGCATAACATGTTAAAAAGGGGTGAATACGTATGGACAATAAGCGTTTAGATTTTTTTCTTGGTGCCCTTACACCTACGGGCTTTGCCGGTTATCACGCACAATTAACTCGTGATACAAAAAGTAATATAGTATTAATTAAAGGGTGCCCCGGTTGTGGAAAATCAACTATCATTAAGCGCATTGCAGAATTTTTGCTTAACAACAAAGAACAAGTTGAGCTAATTCATTGCGCAGCAGACCCTGACTCTTACGACAGTGTAATATGTAAAAACTTAAAGTTTACAATTGCAGACGCAACACCACCACATACAATGGAACCGGAATACCCTGTGGCGTTTGAGCAAGTGTTGCCATTATATTATTGCATAAATGCCGAAAACTTACAAAAACACAGAAAAAAGATAATTGAATTATTTAATAAGCATGATTTTTTAACACAAAGAACAACAAGGTATCTTGCAGCAGCGGGTAGTTTATTACAAGATACATGCAGAACAGCGCAAACATTTACAAACAGCGCAAAAATTTATGAACTTGCAAAAACTTTGAGCAAAAAATATATTCCGTCATTAAAAGATAAGCTACCAGATGAAAAACAAGATGAAAACAAAAAACATGCGTTTATTTTGAACCAAAGCGGTGCTGTAAATTTGCAAGAAGATGTTAGAATGTTAAGTGCTGTAACGTTTAAAGGCATTGAGTGTTACGCGCAAACTGTTTTAAAATTGGCAGACAATATTATTTTAATAGATGACCCATATGGGTACGCATCAAAATCGTTGCTTAGTGCATTGCGCCAAGAAGCAATTGGAAAAGGCCAAAATTTAATAACATGTTACTGCTCTATGAACCCTTATGATAAAATAGAACATGTAATTTTACCTCAGTTAAGGCTTGCATTTGTAACTTGCAATTCATACCATTGCGAAAATTTAATTAAGTATAAAACAAATAAAAATATAAATATACGCACAATACATAGTACAAGGTTTTGCAATAAAGATGGAATGAATTTAAGGAAAAAACGTCTTCAATTTAATAAAAAGGCAACAGAGCAACTACTGCTTCAAGCACAACTACTTATGAAACAAACAAAACAATGCCACGACGAGCTAGAAAGTTATTACATTAATGCTGCGGATTTTCCGGCTCTTGATAGGGCGTTTGATAAAATAGTTGCACAGTTATCTGAAAAAAAATAGCAAAGCTAAAATAAAAATCTCTTGCCAAAGTAAAAAATGCTTTAGCAAGAGATTTTATTATGCACATTAATATAAAATTAATTTTATATTAAACTTTATTTTTCATAGATTTCATACGTTGACCATGGTCTAAAATGCGTTTTCTTATACGTATGCTTTTTGGTGTAATTTCCAATAGCTCATCAGGAGCAAGGAACTCAAGGCTTTCTTCAAGGCTGAACCTTGAAACAGGTATAAGGCGTAAAGAATCGTCGCTACCGGAGGCACGTGTGTTTGTTAAATGTTTCGTTTTGCAAACATTAACATTCATATCATCACCGGACGGGCTGTAACCAACCACCATGCCTGCATATACTTTTTCTCCCGGTGTAATTAGTAATACACCGCGTTGTTGTGCGTTAAATAGGCCGTATGCAACTGCTTCGCCTGTTTCAAAACAAATAAGGCTGCCGGAGTTTCTGCCAGGTAAATCACCTTTATAAGGGGCATAGCCGTCAAATATTGTGTTTAATATTCCCTCGCCATGTGTGTCTGTTAAAAATTCGCTTCTATAACCAAATAAACCTCGGCTAGGTATTTTAAACTCTACACGCATACGTGTGCTACCAAGTGGAGCCATTTGCACAAGCTCGCCTTTTCTGCTGCCAAGCTTTTGCATTACACTGCCTTGATACTCAACAGGAACATCAATAACAACGTGTTCCATAGGTTCTGTTTTAACACCGTCTTTTTCTCGCATTAAAACGCGTGGAGGTGAAACTTGTAATTCATATCCTTCGCGGCGCATGTTTTCTATAAGTATAGAAAGGTGCATTTCACCGCGTCCCATAACTCGGAAACTCTCGCTTGAAGTTGAATCTTCAACTTTTAATGCAACGTCTTTAAGTAATTCTCTGTGCAAGCGGTCTCTAATTTGTCTGCTTGTTACAAATTTGCCTTCTTTGCCTGCAAATGGGCTGTCATTAACTGCAAATGTCATTTCCACGGTTGGGTCGTTTATCTTTACAAAAGGCAAAGGTGCTACACAAGAGCTGTCACAAAGGGTGTTGCCTATGTTAATGTCACTAATGCCGCTAAATGCCACAATATCTCCGGCATATGCCTGTTGTATTGGTGTGCGTCCGTTTGCCTCAAAACTGTATAGCGCTGTTATGCGCCCTTTCATAGACAAATCGCTATCGTGATAGTCGCATACAACAATATCTTGACCAACTTTTATTGTGCCATTTTCTACACGCCCAATTCCAATACGTCCTACAAATTCGTTGTAGTCAACACTGGAACATAGCATGGATAAAGTTTCTCCCGGATTGCCAACAGGTGGTTTAACATATTCTAAGATAGTTTCAAAAAGCGGTATTAAGTCAGTTCCGTCAACATCAGGGCTATAACTAGCCGTGCCGGCACGTCCGCTACAAAAAATCATTGGGCTGTCAAGCTGTTCGTCTGTGGCGCCAAGGTCCATAAGCAAAAGTAAAACTTCGTCTATAACTTCTTTTATACGGGCGTCAGGCCTGTCAATTTTATTTACGGCTATTACTAAGCTTAAATTTTGTTGTAATGCCTTTTGTAAAACAAAACGTGTTTGTGGCATACAGCCTTCTGCAGCATCTACTAAAAGTAAAACACCGTTAACCATTTTTAAAACACGTTCAACCTCGCCGCCAAAATCGGCATGGCCGGGTGTGTCTACTATATTAATTTTTACATCTTTATAATGTGTGCATGCGTTTTTTGCAAGAATTGTAATACCTCTTTCGCGCTCAATATCGCCAGAGTCCATTATGCGCTCTGCTACTTGTTGGTTTTCTCTAAATGCTCCGCTTTGTTTAAGCATTTGGTCAACAAGAGTTGTTTTACCGTTGTCAACGTGTTCAATTATAGCTATATTTCTTATACTGTTTTGTTCCATAAAATTTCCTTTACTGTTTAAGTTTGTTTTTTGATATTATCAACAATATATTTTATAATATTTTATTGAATATGTCAAATTAAATTGTAATAAAAAAAGTAAAGTAGGATATTGCCGTTTATTAGCTAAATATAAGTTGAAAAAACAGCTTAATTATGTTAAAATTATATTGATAGTACGTTAATATAAAAAATAAAGTAAATTGTTAAAATATTTAAATTTTATAAATGTTTTTATGCAATCGTTTAAATTTTATTTTGCTTAAAATTATTTATAAAAAGTTTTTTGTTAAAAAATAAACTGTATATCAGCAGTAATATAAAAAGCCGGCAGTTTTATTAAAATTTTAATAAAACAAAAAAATAATAATGTTAAAATCTCTTTAAGCCGTTATAAGAGGTTTTAATTATGCAAAAAAATGAAAATTAGCAGTAAAATAAGCATATTTTCATAATTTGCTATTTATAAAGTTATTTCATAGCGGCAGAATGGAGAAATTATGAAAGCACAAACGTATTTTGAAGAGATTTTGAAATTGCATGGGCTTAATGAGATGAAGGAAACCATTAAAAAGTGGAATGATATTTTAACAAATTTGCAAAGTAAAAGTGAAAACGTTGCAATGCTGTTGCCAAATTTGTTTTTAAAATCGAAACTTGGTGCAGGCAAAAGTAATTTTATACATTTGTTAAGCGAGTATTTGTGTAATACCGGGTTTATGACATTTTACGGCGATGTTAGATTTTTTGAATTTGTATTAGAATATATTCCGCAAAACGAAGATATGAAAGAGATTAACAGATTTTCAATGCAGCTAAAAGATGCTGCAGGGTTTAGGAATGAATATAGAGGCGTTATTGCAATTGACATAACAGAATGGGCAAACCATACAAAAGAAGAAAATTTTATTGTGTTTTTGGAATATTTGTCTATTATAGATGCGAATGTGTGTATTGTATTTATTGCTAATGATTTTGATGAAGATGCTGTAGCACAGACAGAAAAAATTCTTAATTCGTTTTGCCGCATAAGGAGCATTAATTTTTATTACCCAAATGAAAGCGAGTTTGCACAGTATTGCAAAGAACAAATAAAACAATATAACCTTTTACTTGATAGCAGTGCCGAACAACTTATATGCGAAAGTATTAAAAAGCTTATGAAATCTGAATATTTTTATGGTTACAAAACAATAAACAGGCTTTGCCTTGACATTGTTTTTGAGCTAGGTTCTTCAAAAACAATAGTTGACGGAAATGTAAAAGCCGAACATTTAAAAGAGTTTTCAAAAGACAGCGAGTTTATTAATAATTTATACGCAACTAAAAAGATAAAAGGCATAGGGTTTAAGGGTGGTGTAATATGAATTTAGATAATTATAAATTTACAAAATATTTTGCAGCAAACAGCGAAACAAGATGGGCGAACAGAGATGAAATTGTTGCGGTGTGTGAAAAAGTTGACTTAACAGATGAAAACTATAAAGCTTGCGGGCTTCCTATGATGAACGATGGAAAAACGGCTTTTGTTGATGCTAAAGATAACCACAGTTTAATATTTGGTTCAACAGGTAGTAAAAAGAGCCGTCTTTTTTGTATGCCCACACTTAGGTTTATTATTGGTGCGGGTGAGTCTTTTGTTGTTACTGACCCAAAAGGAGAGCTTTTTGATAGAACGTCCGGAGCAGCTAAAGCTAACGGATATGATATTGTTGTTTTAAATTACAGAGACTTAAAATATAGTGACAGCTGGAACCCGTTTGCTGTTCCTTATAAATTGTACAATAGCGGAGACAAAGAAGCCGCGGTTGCACGTTTAAACGATTTTATAAGTGCTATTTCTGAAAAACATGAAGAAGGAAGCCGAGACATATTTTGGGTAAATGCGGCAAAGAGTGTTGCATTGTCTATACTTATAACTATGATGGAAGTTTGCACATTTGAAGAATGCAACCTTAAAACTTTTACAAGGTTTTGTACAGAATTTGCAAAAGGCATGACAGATGAGTTATCTATTAAAATTTATAATTTAGATGAAAGTGACATAATAAAAAATAACTTGCATGACCTTATGCAACTTGTGCCACCTGACAGTATTGCAAGGTTAAATTACGACGGCATCGCAGGCTCAAGCGACAGGGCAAAAGGCGATGTGCAATCAATGCTATTTACGCTTGTTGGCATTTTTATAACACAAGATGCACTTGTTAGAAACATGAGCAGAACCAGCTTTGACATTGAATCAATTGGAACTAAAAAAACAGCGGTTTATTTAATAGTGCCGGACGAGAGGACAAGTTACCACTTTATTGCTACTACGTTTATAAAGCAGTGCTATGAATTACTTATTATTAAAGCACAAGAGCATAATAACCGTAGTTTGCCTGTGCGTGTTAATTTTGTTCTTGACGAATTTGCCAATATTCCCAAAGTGCCTGATATGCCGGCGATGATTTCGGCGGCTCGCAGCAGAAACATGAGGTTTTTCCTTGTATTACAAAGTATGCACCAAATGAGAGAAAAGTATGGCAATGAGGCAGAAACAATAAAAGGAAACTGTGAAAACTGGGTGTTTTTAAGCAGCAAAGAAATTAGTTTGCTAGAAGAAGTTAGCACACTTTGCGGAAAAATTACGCAAGAAATTGGGCTTAATGTTGAAAAACAGCCTCTTATTTCAGTATCTCAATTGCAAAGGCTTAATAAGCAACGTGGAGAGGCACTTATTTTTTGTGGTAGGCAATACCCGTTTATTAGCGAAATGGCAGATATTGATGATTGCTGTTTTAAAAAATACGATTGTGTTAAACTACAACCGGTTAAAGAAAATATGATGGTAAGCACAGATCCTAAAGAAATATTGGAGGAAGTAAAATCTAATAAAAGAAAACCAACATTTTTAAAAGATATGACGCAAGATACTTATTACGAAAGCCATGATGAAGATTACGAAGATTACGACGAAG
>CAYJDK010000006.1:13129-22885 GCA_964368905.1 uncultured Bacteroides sp. | reverse complement strand
AATTTTAGTAGCCCATTAAGCCAGCTAACGCCGAACTTTGTGAGTTCATTTCATTAATTAAAACTTCAAGCCTTGCAAATTGGGCAGTGTAGTAATCAACTTTATCAAGCATTTTACTTTGCCATGTTTCAATTTCTTCGTCTATTTCGTTCATTTCGCTAAGCATTTCATTGCTTATTGCAGAAGTTGGTGAAAAAACAGAACCCGCCCTTGTAATTAACAAACCTTTAGGCTCGCCCGTTGTTTTTGCATATGTTTCAATAATTGAATCAAGGCTTGCCATAAATCCGTCGTTTTCAGCGCCGGCAGATTCTCTGTCTGTAAACACTTCCATAACTTTATCAGGGTCTTCATTAATTGCGCTTCTTAGCTCTGTTTCGTTAACAGAAAGCTGAGTTAACCCGTCTTGATATGTAACTGTTATGCCAATATCTGTTAATTCTCCTGAATGAACGCTTAAACTTTCTACAGCTTGGCGCATACTTGCATAAAGAGTGGACAGTTCATTGTCCATAAACAAAATGCCTGTTTTTGCTTTTTCTTCGTATGCCTCATATTCACTTTCAGACAAGCTGTCTTTTTCAGCAGAAGTTAGCGGGTCATATCCTTCACCGTTAGATTGCTCAAGCGGTGTGTCGCTGTATGCACTTTTAACCGCTTTCATTATTTCGTTATAATCATCAACCATGTCTTTTATGGTGTCAACAAGCAAGTCGCTATCCGGTGTTGTGGAAAATTTAACCGCTTCTCCTGCCCCAAACATTTGTTCGTTTGTAAGGGCTGTGCCATCCTCTGCATTGCCGTTTGTTATAATGCCCTCGTACATACCTTTGTTAAATGTTTCTTTAACAGTTATATCCATGCCGTCAATTTCAAAAGTATTGCTGCTACGCATTAAAGTAACGTTCTCGCCGTTAACAGTTGCATTAACAACTGCGTCTGTCCCTTTTGTAAGCGTGCCGTCGCTAGGGTCAGACGTATCTCCAAACAAGGCCACGCCCAATGTTCCGCCAAAAGAAATATCTCTTCCTTCGCCTGTTTCATCGGCAGTAAACACAAATTGGTTAGTTAACGTTGAATAGCTTACACTAACGCCTGCGTCACTGTTGCTGTTAATGTTAGACATTATTGTTTCAAGTGCGGTATCTTCGCCGTATGTTCCTATTGAAACTCCGTTTACCTCAAGTGTTTGCTCGCCGCTAAAGCCAAGGTCTTTAAGTGTTGCGCTCGTATTTAAATATGTGCTCATTTCGCCGTCTTTACCAAAGCCAAGCGCTTCGCCCACTTCAGAAGATATTCTAAATGTAGAACCGCTTTGAACGTCAATTTCAAGCGCTCCGCCAGTTAAAGACACATTAATTTTACCCTCACCGTATTCGCGTGCAAGCTCTTCATTTAGCTTACTTGCAAAATCTGCCGAAGACCATGAATCGTCTATTGTAATGGTAGACTCTTTACCGTTAAAATCAACCGCAAATGATTTACCTTTTAGGTAATCAATAGTTGTTATGCTGGAAGTGTGTGTGCCACTGCTTAGCGTAAAGCTTGTATCTTCTGCACTTACGCCCAATGTTGTTTTTAATTTGTCTGTCGCGCCGGAAATTTCAACAGTATTTCCACTGCCCGATAAGTCCGACAAACTAATAGTGTCGCCCGAGACAGTTAGGCCTATTACCTCGTTTGCTGTTTTTGTGCTTCCGTCATCAAACGTAATTGTTTTGTCTGCCAATTTTTCTTCAATAGCCGTTTTTAAGTCCTCTGCAGATATGTTGCCCGAACCATCACCGGCTGAATCAAGGAACTCAAGTTCATCAAATTCAATAGTTACCGTTTTTGTGCCGTATTTAAAAGATAACGAACCCTCAAGCTCACTAACAGTCATAGAACCGTTTAAGTCTACACTTGATGCAGACCCAGATAATTTTGTGCCGTCTGCCGATGTGCTAATTCCGCTTGCCGCCATTAAATCATCTGCATTTGTTTTGTATGTAGAGGCTGTTGCAATTTGAGCAACAGAATTAATTAAAATTTCGCTGCTTGATTGGCCGCTTGCGCTTAACTTATCTGCAAATTCTCCTAAAGTCTCTGTTATAGAAGAATTTGTAAAGAACGAACGCGAAGCAAGGTTTGTTGTTGATGTGTAAGAGTTATATTTATTGTTAAACTCAATAAGTAAATTAGATATTTTTTGCAACTCTTCTTGTTGCCATTGCACTGTTGTGCGGTCTTTTTCAAGGTTTGAAATTTTATTTTCATAACTTTCAATAAGACCCTCAATCATACTTTCTGTGTCAAGCCCACTGGCAAGACCTGATAAGATGTTAACATTTCTTGAACCATAAATGGAAGAACTGCTTGATACACTTGAAACTGATGACATATATAACGCTCCTTAATTATATTTTGTATTACATTGTGTTAATTTTTTAATTGACAATGTATATTTTTTTAGTTAAAATGAATGTACAAAGCACAAACTGCGCTCTCAAAATATATATCGGCAAGAATATAAAAAAAATAAGCAATAAGCCATAATTTCACACATTTAACTTTTAAAAAACTAATTGTTATATTTAAATGGTGTTAATTATTAGTATATATAGTGTTTTGGTGTAATTTTACACAAAATGTAGTAAACATTTTTACAGTTTTGCAGTTTAATATTTGCAACATTTTACTTAATAATTTTATTTAAATATTTTGTAGGCTTAATTTAAGCAAACACACAGAAGGGACAAATAACATGCCTAATATCATTACAATAACAAACCAAAAAGGTGGTGTTGGCAAAACAACAACTGCTGCCGCATTATTATCTGCTTTAAGTAACAGAGGCGCAAGCGTGTTAGGCGTGGATTTAGACCCCCAGGGAAGTCTTGGTTTTAGTTTGGGCTTAGACATAGAGCATTGCACAACCGTGTATGATGTATTTCGCGAAGTTGTAGACGTTAACGACGCTATACATAAAACAAGTTCTTGTGATTTATTGCCGTCAAACATATTATTATCTGCCGCAGAACAAGAGTTTACAAAACCCGGCAGAGAATTTTTACTTAAAACATCGCTTTTAAAAATAAAAAAGAACTACGATTATATAATTATAGATACACCGCCTGCATTAAACATATTAACAGTTAATGCATATGTTGCCACAAACAGCATAATAATACCAATGGCACCTGAAATTTTAAGCTTACTTGGTGTTTCTCAAATAAAAGACACAATTGAAAGTGTTAAAAATTATTATAATTCTGAGCTTACAATACTTGGCATACTTTTAAACAGGTACGATAACCGCCTAAATTTAAACAGAGAAGTTCATGAACTGGTTGAGCAAATAAGCAACCAATTAAACACAAAAGTTTTTCCTGTAAAAATACGCAGCAGTGTTGCCGTTGCAGAGGCCCCGGCACACGGCTCAAGCGTAATAGATTACGCCCCGTATTCTAACCCTTCGCTTGACTTTGAAAAATTATGTGATTTTATAGCAGGCGATAAATTCCCGTATGTACACCCTAATCCAAACAAAAGGTAAATTTATTCCTTGTAACAAACCAAGGCTTTATACTAAACAACAATGCAAAAGAATGGAGTAAACTATGGCTGCAAAACGTTCGTCTAAATCAAGTAAAACAGAGCATGTGCTAAATTTATTATCGGGCACTGCTCAACCGGACACTACCGAACAATCGTCTCAAGAAAGTGCGCTTGCTACTGCGGCAACAACACAAAAAAAAGTTACCGTACCGGTGCTTGAGGTTGCTCGTGCAAACCACGACAATGTTGCCGACAAAATTACATCTGCACTGGACGAAGCGTTTGCCGTTGAAGTGTCTGGTGCTAATAATGACGCCGAGGATGATGATTCTAAAGACATACAAGACGATACATCTGCATCTCCAAAGCTTGCACAAGCAATAAACAGTGCATTAACACAAGAGGTGAAAAGCAAGGACGCTAAAGACGAGACAGTTGAAGACAACGGCCAAAAAGCAGAAAGTGAAAACGACACAAAAGCCGATGAAACAAAAGAAGAAAGCCCGCAAGTAACTACCTCAGAAAATAGCGAAGATGATAAACATGCTTTAGAAACAGCAGAGCTTGAGAGTGCTGAAATTGTTAACGTTATGGAAGAAATAGTTGACTCTATGATTGAAAAATATGCCCAAATGTTTGATGTTTGCAAATGCCCACGCTGCAAGGCGGACGTTAAAGCGTATGCGCTTACAAAGCTTCCTTCTAAATACGTTGTGTTAACTAAAAGCACACGTTCTCCAATGATGCACTATTACAGTGCAAGATTTGAAACACAAATAAAAAACCAAATAATAGTTGCATGTAATTTGATTAAAGATCACCCTAGGCATACGGCAGAATTTAGAAAAAATTACTAACCATTATTTAATAAACTATGCTTTTATAAATGCGTTTGTATACGCTGTATTACAAACACCGGTTTTTTTCATACACAGTGCGGCAAGGTCTTGCGCGGCACTGTCGGCTTGTGCTACTTGCCTTGCATTACTGTTTGCTTTGCTTAACTTTGCAACAGAATGAGACATGGGCAATACACAAGCTTTTTTTATTGTGCTTAATGCTTTTATGCCATTATCTGTTGCACCCACAACATGCACATAAGGCGGCAAGTTTGGCAAATCATTGCCATACATTAACGCCGTGTCAAGCACAAGGCGCCTTATGCGCGACATTGCGTACCTTTTACTTTTTAAAAAACTATAAACTTCGTTTAAACTGGTGCAATTCATAACCGCCTTATACAACTTGTTCTCAATACCCTCGTTTGCAAGGCGTATATTATGCATTTCAGAAGGCGTCATTGCTCGGAGCCTTGAAAGTATTGCTATGTCAACTTTATTTTCGTCTATATACATATTGTCTTGCACTGCTTGTTTGTACACATGTGCACACTGCATTGGCACATAGCGCTCTATGTCGCAAATGTTATCGCTTTGCAAAAACGCCTGCCTAATTGATGATGCACTTGCTATATTTTCGTTATTGCTTTTTGTGTTTAAAGGCTCGTCATGGTTTGCACCCATGCGGCTTATTGCATATGGTTGTGGCATATGTTTTGGCAAAGATATACCTTGGTTGTTAATTAAATTTAAAACACTTTTATTCACATCAATATACGTTTCTTTTTTTGTATAAAAATTTAAAAGAGCCCTGCAATATTCTATGCCCAATATATTATTGGGTTTTTTTAACATCTCTTGCACATCTAAATTAAGGCTTTGTGCGGCTTTTTCTTTTGCCACAGCATAAGAAACGCCGCTTTTTATATGTTGCTTTAACAAATGTGAAAATTCATCGCTGTTTAAATGGTGTGCTATACGCATAAATTCGCTTGTTTGTGCGTTTTCAGCACCAAAACTTATAACGTTGCAAACTCCAAGCGCACAAAGCAAATACACAGCAGCTTGCGCAAACCCCTCTGCCGATTTGCATGCGTAAGGCGCCGGCAATGTAATAACTATGTCTGCGCCGCACAAGAGTGCAGCCTTTGCACGCACATGTAAGGGAAACATTGCAAAACTGCCCCTTTGCACAACGGCAGGGCTGCAAACACAAATTACAGTGTCGTACCCCATTTTTTTTAGCATATTTATTTGGTGTGCATGCCCGTTATGAAACGGGTTGTATTCCGCAATTATTCCTGCCGTTTTCATGTTTTTTAACTCCTTTTTATGCACTGTTTTTTTTATGTTAACATCAAAGTATTTTAAAAATTCTATAGTTAAAAACTTTCAAATTTTTGTATTTTAATGCATTTAATTGTTAAAAAAAGCTTAAATTAATTTTTTTAGTTAATTTATTTTTTATCAAAGCATATGCTTGCAATGCAAAATATGGCGATATAGCGTAAATAATCCAACTTTGATACAAAATTAACAAAATCGCGGGCCGGTTGCAGCAAAATTTTGTTAAAAGTTCCTTGAAAAAGTGTTATAATCATTATATAATAATATTCGGAATAAAAAAAGTGCTTTATGCACTAACTTGGAGGCTAATTGAAATAATATGAATGTTTTAGTAATTAATTGTGGGTCAAGCTCACTAAAGTATCAGCTTATTGACATGAGTACAGAAGCTGTTTTATGCAAAGGTAACTGCGAGCGTGTAGGTCTTGACGACAGTTTTGTTACGCACAAAGCAAATGGACAAGAGTTTAAAGTTGAGTGCGATTTCCCAACACACACAGAAGCTTTTTCAAAAGTTATAATACTTATGACAGAAGGCGAAAGCGCTGTAATAAGCAGCAAAGACGAAATAGACGCAATTGGGCACAGGGTTGTTCAGGGCGCCGAATTTTTTACAAAAAGCGAAATAGTTACAGACGAAATAATTGACAAAATAGAAGAAGTTGCACCGCTTGCACCTGTGCATAACCCTGCACACGTACAAGGTTTACGCAGTGCAAAAAAAGTTTTTGGTGCAGGCGTGCCAAACGTAGTTGTGTTCGATACAACTTTCCATCAAACAATGCCACCAAAGGCATATATGTACGCTATCCCGTACGAATTTTATGAAAAATATTCAATACGCCGTTACGGTGCACACGGAACAAGCCATAGATACGTTAGTTTAGCTGCTGCAAACTATTTGAAAAAAGACCCAAGCGAAATTAAAATGGTAACTTGCCATTTAGGCAACGGCAGTAGTATAGCTGCAATAAACGGTGGTAAATGTGTTGATACAAGCATGGGCCTAACACCACTTGCAGGCATTTTAATGGGCACACGTTGTGGAGATATTGACCCAAGCGTTGTTACATATTTAGAACAAAAAATTGGTATTAGCGGCCAAGAAATGGCAGACTACTTAAATAAAAAATGCGGTTTGCTTGGGCTTTCCGGCATATCTAGCGATAAACGTGACGTTGAAAAAGCAGCCGCAAACGGCAACGAGCGCGCAAAACTTGTAAGCGAAATGCTAGACTACCAAATTAAAAAGTACATTGGCTCTTACGCTGCGGCAATGGGCGGCATTGATTGCATTGTATTTACGGGCGGCATTGGTGAAAACGAGAAGAAAATCCGTGCAAATGTTTGCGCCGATATGGAATTTTTAGGTGTGGATTTTGATGATTCTAAAAACGTTAGCGGCACAGGCGACAGTGACATACTTGAATTATCGACAAGCACAAGCAAAGTAAAAGTACTGGCTGTATGCACAAACGAAGAACTTATGATAGCACGAGACACTAAAACACTTGTAGATGCAGTTAAATAAATAACTATACGCAAAAGCACAGCACATGCAATTTCTGCATGTGCTGTTTTTGCGTTATTTTTAATTTTTTAGATAGTTTTATTTTATAAATACTTACCTTTAACGCACAAGGTATACGCTGTGCAATGGTTTAATAATATAAACTAAGCATTTTTTAGGCTTGCCATTTGCCGCGTATATTATATATAACATGCGAATTGTACACGTGCCGTGCTTTGCTTTGTTTATAAAATATTATTCAAAGCTATGCGGTTTTATGCAACTTTTTTAAACTACCGCATTGCTGTAATAAGCATAAATTGTATCCCAAGTTAATTTGTCAACAAAGCCTGTAACAGGCAGCCCAAAATTAAGCTGAAAACTTTCTACGGCTTCTAAAGTGCTTGCGTCAAAAATTCCGTTTGCACTAACAAAGTCAGGTTTACAAAATGTTGTTGCAATGCCGTCCATATAAGTTTGCAGCCTGTATACCTGCAAGCCGGTACTGCCCAATAAAAGAACATTCCCGTCATATTCACCCTCCGGTATCGGGTTAACGCTCTCTGTGCTTATTGTGCAAGTTAAAAACACAATAGCAATTGCATCCCATGTATTATTATCTACAGCGCCCGTTACCTCCATGCCAAATTCACGCTGAAAACTCTTCACAGATGTCATCGTATTATCGTCATAATTTCCTGTTGATTCTGCGCCTTGCACATATTCATAAAACGGGCTTATATAATTTAGCAAATATTGCAAATATAAAACCATGTCTCCTTGCATGCCTTGTTGTATATCGTAACCCGGATATTCTAATATTTTAAAGCCTTTTACCGGCCCGTCTGTTGTTCTTAGTTTTGTAAATTGGTTATATATACTGTCCCACGTAACAGGGCCAACAATTCCGTCTATTGTAAGTCCTTGCAACTCTTGCCATATCTTAACGGCATTTTCCGTTGCTGTGCCAAAAACTCCGTCGTACTCTATAACCGGCAGCGGTACATAATATGCACTTAACAAGTATAAATAATATTGCATTTCTTTAACACTTAGCCCCGTATCCCCTAAAGATAACGACGACCCCGGATACACACCCGGTCTATCCCCTTGTGCAAGCAAGCCATTAATAATATCTGTGTATACTTCGTATATTTTGTTCCACGTTAATACGCCCACAATGCCGTCTGCACTAAGGCCGTAATACGACTGAAAAGCTATAACACTGCTACGTGTTCCCGCCCCAAATACACCATCCGAGGCAAGGTCCGGCACGGCAGAATTGCTGCGCGCAACTATGCGTAAATAAAATTGCATTCTTTTTACATCGTCGCCCGTGCTGCCAACAGTAAGTAATGTTCCGGGGTAATCACCCGGGCTTGTAACTCCCGGCGTTGTGTCTAAAATGCCGCTTGTGTATTCTTTATATAATGCATCCCATGTTATTATGCCGGCAACTTCCAAGCCGTAATATGCTTGAAAATCTTCCACAGCACTTTTTGTTGCTTGCCCAAAAACACCGTCAACTACTATAGACGGTAGCTCCGGCACAAATTGAGCAATTTCATCAAGCCAAAATTGAGCCTGCAAAACACTGTCTCCGGTACTTCCTACGCTTAATGTAAAACCAGGATATTCTCCGTTTACAAGGTCTCCTGTTGGTTTTTCTCCCTCGCTTGTAAGCTCGGCAAGGTCTTTAACCGCAACGTATATATAGCTAATTTTATACCATGTTGTTCTGCCAACAATGCCATCTTGCGTTAAATTAAATTGCGCTTGAAACTTTTTAACAACATCTGCTGTGCTTTGGCCAAAAACACCATCTACCTCAACTGTGCCAAACGCGGGGTAATCCTCTGCTATACGGTTTAATTGGCGCTGTATTATTTTAACATATGTGCCTGTGCTACCTATTGTTAAAGGCGAGCCGGGGTAGCTTTCAGGTATGCTTTGTATGTTGTCTGTACGTATAATTTCAATATCATTTCCATAGTAATACTTTAAAATTTCCGGTGCACTGTACCCTTGTTCTGCAAGTGTTACCGTTCCCCATTGTTTCATGCCCGGGCACGTAACTGTTTTTCCGTCACAATATTCTGAAAAATATGGGTTTACTGTATTTGTTTGTCTTATATAAGTGTTAAAAATCTCGTCTGCTATAACACTTACAGACTCAAATATTGTTCTACCATGAACGTAGTATTGGTCGTAACTTGTGCTGTTTGTAATTTGAAAACTGTACCCTTTACTTTTGTACCACTCTGTATAAATTCTGTTTAACACAATACTTATTTGCGCATGTATATTTGCACGTAAAGATTGCTCGGGCCACGTTGGGTATATCTCGCTTGACGCCACGTTTTTAACGTAATCTATAAATGGCACGGTTACGTCTTGCGCACTTTCAGACGGTTTGCCCAAATGCACCGTAACTGTTTTTGGTATTATTACTTGTGTTAATAATATTGGTTGCACCAAACATGCATTGTTTGGCGGCGGCGCACTGCCTCCTGTTCCATTAAA